>NVWW01000127.1 GCA_002746335.1 Flavobacteriales bacterium
CACAGCAGGTACCTATACCGATATATTTACAGGCGCCAACAGTTGTGACAGCACTGTTGTTACAACGTTGACTGTGAATTCCGGTTCAACCAATAATGCTACATCCAGCATCTGCCAGGGTGACAGTATTATGTTGGGAGGAAGTTACCAAACGACTGCCGGTACTTACACCGATGTGTTTACAGGTGCTAACGGATGTGATAGTTCAGTGGTAACTACTTTAAATATTAATTCAGGCTCAACTAATAATGCAACCGCCAATATCTGCCAAGGTGATAGCATTATGCTGGGCGGAAGTTATCAAACAACAGCAGGTGTTTACACTGATGTGCTTACGGGTGCCAACGGCTGCGACAGCGCTGTGGTAACCACGCTTACCGTTGATGCAGCGGCCAATGCAGGCACAAATGGTGCCGATACGGTATGCACCACGGCATCAGCAGTTGATTTGCAAGCGCTGCTTGGCGGCACGCCCGATGCAGGAGGTACATGGAACGATGATGATGCCACTGGGGCGCTCACCGGCAGTACGTTTGACGCTACGCAAGTATCAATTGGCACTTACAACTTCACTTACACTGTTGCGGGTACGGGTGCTTGCACAGATGCTACTGCTACAGTAAGTGTAACTGTTGAAACTTGTATTGGCATTGATGAAAAAGATGCAGCGGCAAGTTGGGCGGTTTACCCGAACCCAACATGGGGTGAAATAGCGCTTGATATTTCAAGCGCTATTGGGAAAGATGTGACCGTTGAGATTCTCAACTTGCTTGGTGAGACCGTTTACAGGCAAACCAAGCTCAACGAAACGGGAACACTGATCGTTGACCTTTCTGACAATGCAACAGGTGTTTACTATGTGAAGATTAGCTCGGAAGAAAACGTAAAAACGGTTCGTCTGGTGTTGTCAAAGTAAGAACAGCGCAATAAATAGAAAACCTGTTCCGAAAGGAGCGGGTTTTTTATTGCACCCTTACCCCAATCACACAAATGTCATCAATCTGTTCGTATTCGTCACCTTTCCAATCTTCGATGGCCTGATCAAGGATTTCGCGTTGTTCCTGCATGGGTTTGTTGTAGATAGATAGCAGCAATTGTTTGAAAGGCTTATATTTGAATTTTTTGCCTTTCGGACCTCCAAACTGGTCGGCAAAACCATCTGAGAAAACGTAGAATATATCGTTTGGCTTGAGTTGAAATGTATGTCGGGTGAACGGTCTTCTGTGGTCGAAAGCACCAATGGGCTGACTGTCACCTTTAACTTGATACAAATCGTATTCACAGTCGTCTTCGCTTTCAATATTTGTCGGAATGTCTTCTTTGCCGTTATTGAGTGGTCCTTCGCTTTTTTTCCGTAAGAAATAAAGCGGGTTATTGGCTCCTGAATAACTCATTGTATTTTCTTTGGTATCCATTACTACGAGGCCAATGTCCATACCGTCCTTGAGTTTCGTATCGTCATTTTGGCTAAAGGTGTCTTCCACCAAATTGGTCAATTTGTCAAGGATTTCATTGGGTGTTCGCAGGCCGAACTCGTTGACAGAACGCTTCAGCCCATTGTGGCCTACAATGCTCACAAATGCGCCAGGCACCCCGTGCCCTGTACAGTCCACAGCCGCCCACATTATTTTGTCGTCTTTGTGATCCATCCAGTAAAAATCGCCWGAAACGATGTCTTTGGGCTTGAAAAGAATAAAAGAATCTTTRAGAAATTCTTTTACTAAACGGTCAGGTGGTAAAATRGCTTGYTGGATACGTTCTGCGTACTCAATGCTGTCCATAATRTCGCGGTTTTTTTCTTCGATAACCTCTTTTTGTTGCACRACTTCGGCAGTTCTTTCCTGAACCACATGTTCAAGGTATTCTTTTTCTTCCTTCAATTTCTTTTCCCTTATTTTTATGTAAGCATAAATACTGATGAGCAGAAGCATGCTGCAAGTGGTGATGAACCACCAAGTGAGCCAAAAAGGTGGGGTGATAGTGAAGGTGAACGAGGCAGGGTTAGGATTCCAGATGCCGTTTTCGTTTACGGCTTTTACTTTAAATGTGTAAGTGCCGTGTGAAAGCCCTGAATAAACCACTTCGTTGTCTTTTCGCGGAGGAGACCATTCATTATCGAGCCCTTCAAGCATATATCGGTACATCACTTTTTGTGGGTTGTTGAGCGAAACGCCTGAGAATACAAATGTCACGTGGTTACTGTCGTAAGGAAGTTCAAGATTGCTCGGCAGGTTAAACCATGGAGCAACGCTGTCGGTCTTGGTTTGCCAGTCCACATCTTCGAAGAAAAGACGCATGCTTGAGATGTGGGTTCGCGGTGGGATGTTGCTGTGGTTTTCTAGTTTCGCACTGTAACTCGTCAGCCCTTTCACTGTGCCAAACCAAATGTTGTTCTTTTCGTCTTTATGGATGGAATTGAGGTGGTTTTCCACTCCGATAAACCCGTCTGACTTGTTGTAATTTCTCACTTTGATAATACCCATTGAGGCGCTCAGTGTAAGTTTGTCTACACCTTTGTCTGTGCCAACAAGAAGGGTTCTGTCATCTAAAAAAATCAATGAATAAATATTGTTTGAACTCAACACGCTGTCGTCCACTACAAATTCAATTTGCATGGTGTCTTTTTGGGTGTCGAATTTGTAAAGCCCGCCTCCAAACGTGCCAATCCATATATCGCCATGCATATCTTCTACCAATGCGTGAATGCGTTTGTCGTAAAGCCCTTCCATTTCATCATAGGTAATCATTTGTCCTCTGCCAAGGTATTGCGCTAATCCTCCCAGAGTTCCAAACCATATATGCCCTTTTTTGTCTTCAATAATTGTTTGCACTTCGTTGTTAATTAGCCCATCATCCTCTGTTATGTTTCTGAAGCCGATGTTGTCGAGTTTGCTTATCCCACCCGAGGTGCCTGTCCACACGTTGTTTTTGCTATCCACAAAAATGCAGTTGACTCGGTTGTTCACTAGCCCGCTGTCTGTAGTCAGGTTGTAAAACTTTTGGCCTTCCGGGGCAAGCGGGTCGAATCGGCTGATGCCGTTTTCAGCAGTGGCAATCCAGATGAATCCGTTTTCTTCCATTGAAAGAGATAGCAAGGTATTGTCAGAAAGGCCGTCATCTGTGGTGAAATAGTCAAAAATGGGTAACCCGTTTTCAAAATTCATTAACACTAGTCCTGCACCATAAGTGGCCAGCCAGTAATTACGGTTTTTGTCTTGTTTTATGCTGTAAACCTGGTCATTGAGCAAACCGTCTTTTTCATTGAAATGAGAGAAATTAAAACCGGTGAGCCGCCCCAATCCACTGCCGAAAGTGGCGAACCACATATTACCTTCCTGGTCCTCAAAAACATCGAGCACTTGATTGTTGGGAAGACCGTGGAGTACATCGTAATTTGTTAATACCGAATCATGGAGTGTGTAAATGCCTTTTTCATTGGTTCCAAACCAAACCGTGCCATTTTTGTCGCAGTGAATGTCCCATATTGTATTGTCATCCAGTCCGTTGGAAATATTGTAAATGTCAGTTACTTTATCACTTGAAATGTCCACTTTAAAAGCACCGGCATCGTGGCTGCCAAACCACAGATTGCCGTCTTTGTCTTCTTCAATAGACAAAATAGCTGCGCTTGGGATATCAAACCCGCGCTTGAGATATTCGATTTTAAATGTATCTTCTGAGAAGGTGATGATGTCAATACCACCGTTTAATGTTGCCAGCCAAAGACGACCCTTTTTGTCTTCATGGATGTCAAAAATCCAGTCAGAACTCAGCCCTTCTTCGCTAGTAAACACATTGACGTTTACCTGGTTATTACCTTGCAAACTAATTTCATTTAGCCCGCCACCGGAAGTCCCTGCCCAAATGTTACCTTTTGATCCCTCAAAAATTCGGATGATAGTATTGCTGGACAGGCCTTTGGAAGTATCAATAGTAATGAATTGATAACCATCATAAACGCTAATTCCATCGCTGGTTCCAAACCATAAATTGCCTTTTTTGTCTTCTATAATGCTTCTTACTACTGTGCCGGCCAATCCGTCTTTTTTGTTGAAGTTGCGAAACTTTATCCCGTCAAAACAACTGGCACCACCTCCATCTGTGCCTATCCAGAGATATCCTCTTGAGTCCTGATAAATGCAAAACACATTGGATTGAGGCAATCCTTGCTCTATTGAAAACGTCTGAAAATTGTTGTATTGGGCAAAAACCTCGTTTTGATTCCAAAAAGGGGAACCGGATAAGATGCAAATTGCGAGAAATAAACCAAAAAGAAGCTGCTGCATGTTTTTGAACATGAGCAGCAAATTTAAATAAAACGATATTGGAAACTAAGCGCTTAACTTATTTCTTGATGAAAATAAACTGGCCGCCTTCATCACCTGTGTTTTTGATGGGTGAAAACTTGGGTGATTGYTCTGAATTGTTGTACACAGGGATTTTTATYTTATCATACAACTGGCTGGCRTCAAAGTACTTCTTGTCRTTATTGATCAATGCTTTAAGCACATAGTAGGCAAACACCGAATGGCCGTCYCTKCCACCATCCATCACMGGCTCAATGTTTCCYGAAGTWATGGCTTGCCGTGAGAGCARATGGTGCACTTCGCGGTAATACCTGTCAGAATCCTCRAAAGGTACTGACACCGCCTTTCCTCTGAAYACATCACCGCTGAARCAGGCATCTGARATCAACARYGTGTGTTTGGAACGAATGCCACCGAGAAAYGTTTGCAAGTCRTTGTTGGAGATGTATTCGGRTGTTGATWGTGAAGTAGCATCARACGGCACCCAGTAGCCTTTGTTCAATTCTTTTTTAAATTCACCATGACCCGAATAATAGATGAAAACGTTATCTATTTCTCTTGTGTTGGAAACCAACCACTCCATTTCCTTGATGATGTTTTTACGGGTGGCATTTTCATCGTACAAGGTTTTGAAATGGTCAAATTTATACTCCGACCGTAGTAAATGCTCGATGGTTTTTGCATCGTTTACTGCGTTGCTGAGCGGCTCCCAAGTTCCCGAATAGCGGTCAACACCAATGATGAGGGCATAGTAATCGCCCACAACCATGTCTTTGGCTTTGGCAACGTTCAATCCTTTGAGCGGGTCGCCAGTGCCGCGGTATTTRGGTTCGGGTTTGGTAAGCGGGTCTGGTTCGTTTTGTGCAACATRCTCTGATWCAAAACTGGCATACCTTTCGGGGGTAGTTGGTTCAAATGGCTCGACATTTCTGAACATCTGATTATTGATGATTTCRCCYTTTTTRTTGATAAATGTCCATTGTTTTTGAACTTTTACCCTCGCAAGGCCGTGGTGGAAGCCCTTTTCGTTCCCGAAGAGCGCAATATTAATAGCATACATGGGTTGGATGACAAATTCACCGTTCATATCAATAAAGCCCCAACGTTTTCCGAGTTTAGCCAGTGCCAAACCTTCCGAGAAATCTTTTAAACCATTAAATTTCGGCTGGATTTTCCATTTTCCTTCTTTATCAATAAATCCCCAGAGCTTGCCTTGCCTTGCGCGGGCAAATCCACCGTAAAACGGCTTGATTTCATTGAACTGTGGTTCAATTACCCATTTTCCGTTTCGGCCAACAAAGCCCATTCTGTCGCGCTTTCTTACAGCAGCAAGCCCTTCGGAAAAATCGAACACTTTTTCTGCCCCTGCAATAACGATGAGTTTGCCTTTTTTGTCCACAAAGCACCACACGCCATTAAAGCGAACTCTTGCCAATTCTGAAGAGAATTCTTTTGCTGCTTCGAATTTTGGCTCGATGACCCATTTTCCGTCTTGGCCAATGTAGCCCCATCTGTCTCTTTGCAATACAGCAGCAACACCTTCTGAAAAATCAAGCGCTTTTTCRTATTCGGGSGGRATGGGCCAGTTGCCGTCTTTATCGAGATACCCCCATCTGCCCGCTCGRTGGTCGAAAGCACGGGCCAGGCCTTCTGAGAAATCAAAAATCTTCATTTCGCCAGCTAGGTTGACCAACTTGCCTTCTTTATCACAGTATTTCCACATGCCATTTTGGACGACTCGTGCCATGCCATCATGAAAATCTTCAGCCCGTTCAAATGATGGATGAATTACAGATTTTCCTGTTTTGTCAATGTATCCCCATTTGTCGCGCTCACGGTAGCGGGCAAGCCCATCAGAAAAACTTTTCGCAACTTCAAAAGTGGGCTGGATTGCAAATTCGCCTGAGGGGTCAATGTATCCCCATCTGTCGTCTTGCCTAACAAGGGCCAAATAGTCCTGAGCAATGGTAGAACTGAAGAATAACAAGCCCGAGAGCAGGAGGATGGTTGATTTTTTCATCTTTTTTGTATTTGACTGATTTGCAAATATTTATTAAAGGTATGGAATTTTTATGATTTGTTGGCTTCGAAACGTGTTTTTGCATCTTTCATAAATTCCTTCATTTCATCCATTGTTTTCTTTTCTTTTTTTGAAGGGCTCATTGAGTAAAGTTTGGTCATGTGTGTATTTGCTTTGTCGAATTTATCGGTAAAGCAACAGGCCTCAATTAAATTGAGGCGTGTAGCAAAGTCAACATCTCTGTTTACTCTTGCCTTTTTGTCAGTAACATTAGATTCTTTGAGTGCATTCTCCCACAAGCCAATGGCCTCTTGCAATTGCTTCGTGGCTTCTTCCTTGTTATCCGCCATCATGTTGTAGGCCGTTTGCGCTTTCTGAAATGCCTGCTCATAATCGTCATAATTGTATTTTTTTCCTTTGGCTGAACGCAGCATGGTTTTTCTTTCAATTTGACTAAATCCGCACTTGCTATTCACGAACTCGTTGACAAGGAGGATATTGGCATCAATGATTTTATTCTCAAGTTTTTCCTTGTATTCATCCGTTTCATAATAACTCACTTTTGAACGGCTGTCCACTGATTTTGAGCGGTCAATTGTATAATCATTACATACTTCCACAAATTCATCCACCAACACTCCTTTGGAGGGGTCTTCTATTTTTACATAAATAGGGTGTTTGTATTTGGTGGATGCCTGATAATACATCACCTGTCTCGATTCGCCATTCACTACTTTTGTGCCTTTAGTTTCACGAATTTCGGGACCGCTCATGTCAAATCCCTGCAACGACACGGTTATTTTTCCTCCATGGCCTGATTTATCATAGCCCTCTAACTTGATTTTTGAACCCAGCACTCCTTTGTCAAAAATTTTCTGGTATTTTTCTTCAGAGGGGAGTTGTTTGTAGGGTTTTGAAACATACTTTTTAGTAGGCTGATTTTCATTGAGAATTTTTTTGTCCACCAGTTTCTCGCCAAATGATTTGTCGTTATAAGCTTTCATGTCTTTTTCATACGCTGCTTCGGCTTCCTTTACATCTATCTCATATTGCTTCATATCTTCTTCATATTTAGCTTCCGCTTCCTGCTCTTTGCGTTGATGCTCTGCTTTCTTTTTTTTAATTTCCGCCTCATAAACGAGGATGACATCCGCAGAATATGTTTTTATTTCTTTTGAGAACGGTTTTAGAGGTGGCCTTACGTACTCAAATGTTATTTTGCTATCAGTGGCCTTTTGACTGTATGCGGAAAAAATGAGAAATCCGACAATAAGAAATAAGATGGTCCGTTTCATTAGTGAAATGGATTTATGGTTTACGCAAATATAATAATTAAGCTTCTGATTTTTAATTTATTATATAACTGAAACCTAATTACTTTTTGATAAAAATAAACTGTCCGCCTTCATCACCTGTGTTTTTTACGGGCAATAATTTAGGTGTTTGGTCAGAATTGTTGATGACGGGAATCTTAATGTCGTTGAATAATTGTCCAGCATCATAGTATTTTCTTTGGTTTTTATTCATCATTTTCAGGAAGTAGTAGGTGAAAATAGAATGTCCTTCTGTTCCCGCATCAGCTACGGGTTCCACACCGCCAGAAGTGAGCGCTTGCCGTGATAGCAAGTCGTGCACCTTTGCGTAATATTTCTCGTTATCTTCAAAAGGAACAGCAACCACTTCTCCACGAAAAATATCACCGCTGAAACACGCATCAGAAACCAGCAGCGTGTGCTTTGATTTGATGCCCCCCAGGTAGGTCTGTATATCAGAATTGGAAATGAATTCATAAGTATTGGCTGCAGCTGCATCTGCGGGCACCCAGTAGCCCTTGTTGAGCTGTTCCTTGAAGTCACCGTGCCCTGAATAATAGACAAACACATTGTCATTGGGCTGCACGTTTTCTACCAGCCAGTCCAATTCCTGCATGATGTTTTTGCGAGTAGCCATTTCGTTGTAAAGGGTACGGAAGTGGTCGATTTTGTAATTGTTTCGCAGCAGCGCTTCCACTGCTTTGGCGTCATTTACTGCATTTTTCAGCGGCTGCCAGTTTCCCTTGTAATTGTCAATACCAATGATTAATGCGAAATAATTGCCGATGTTCATGCCTTCGGCTTTAGAGACATTTAGCCCTTTTAGCGGATCGCCCGTGCCGCGGTATTGAACGGTATCGGCAGGCAGAGTTTGGATAGTACTGCTTCGCTTTTGCAATTCTTCCTGAATAATTTGGACATTTTGGTAGTCCTTTCTGTTAAAAGCATCTCGGTACATGTCTTTTAGTTCTTCAACAGTGAAAAAGGACAAATCCAATTGCGGATTTTCTTTCACAGGTTTTTGCTCTTTCACCGATTTTTGCTCCTCTGGCATTTGCATAGAAATATCGCTATAATATTCCTTGCCTTCTTTGTCAATATGGCCGTATTTGCCATCGCTCATAAACCAAGTTCGCCCATCGGAAAAATTGCCGAGCGCATCATATTTTAAATCGGTAACTTCATTACCTGTTTCATCAACAAACCCCCATTTATCATCCACGCAAACAGCGGCAATACTTTCATAAAAGTCGTTTGCTTTAGTGTACTTGCAGGCAATAACAGCTTTCTTGCCCTTAGTTCCATATCCCCACTTGCCGTCTTTTTTAAGGCGTACTAATTTGTTTTCTTTTTTGGGAGTGGGTGGGGGCTCTGGTTCAGGAAAGTTCCGCAAGGCTTCTTGCATTGCATCCTTCATTTGTTGCTCTACATAGTTGTCTATGTGTTTGGCTAACGTGTCGTGAAATTGGCTTTCTTCATAATGGTATTGGTATTCAGTTTCTAATCCGTGTTCTTTTGCCTGTTTCTTTTGCTTAATAAATGGGTAAAGCTGATGCTTGGTATCAGCAGGTAAGTAAGTGAGGTTTTTGATTTCAGCGGGCAGTGAGATAATGGGATTGCCTTTTAGATTAAGATTTTCCAAGTCAGTCAGTCTTCCTATTTCAGAAGGAAGGGTTGTTAATTTATTATTAAAAAGATTTAGAGATGTTAAAGAAGTCAATTTCCCGATTTCAGGGGGCAAGTTGGTAATGTGGTTGTAAGATAAATTCAGATGCTTTAAATTAACGAGTTTTGTTATTTCCTTTGGGAATGATGTTAAATTTCTATTGATTAAATCAAGGTGATAAACTTTTTCAGGATGCTCAAGCGCCTTTTTTAAGTGGTGATATGTTTTATGAGGTTGTGCATATAGAACATTGCATGCAGAAATTAAAAGCAATAAAATCGAAAATCTATAAAATAGCGTGCTCATTAAGKGTGTTTTTATTTTTTAATAAATATAAACTGTCCTCCTTCATCACCGGCATTTTTGATGGGCGAAAATTTGGGCGATTGTTCGGAATTATTTGTTACCGGAATTTTTATTTTTGARTAAAGTTGTCCYGCATCTAAGTATTTGCTTTCATTGYTRCGTAGCGCTTTCAGAAAATAATAGGCAAAGACTGAATGTCCGTCTTTSCCYCCATCCATTACYGGCTCAAGCCCGCCTGAAGTGATGGCTTGCCGCGAGAGCAGGTTATGCACTTCTTTGTAATATTTGTCAGATGCATCGAAGGGTACGGAAATAGTGTTTCCCCTGAAAATATCTCCACTGAAACACGCATCAGAAACCAGCAAGGTGTGTTTGGAACGGATGCCGCCCAAAAACGTCTGGATGTCAGAATTCGAAATGTATTTTGAAGTGGATGCAGTTTTGGCATCTACAGGCACCCAGTAGCCCTTGTTAAGCGCCTGTTTGTATTCTCCATGCCCGGAATAATAGATGAAAAGGTTGTCTTTTTCTTTTACATTTTCCACATTTACGTTGATTATCTGCCAACAGGTGGGTGTATGGGTGCTCACAATAGATACATTTCATAAATAAGGATAACATTTAGTCCTTAAAATAGAGTAGAAAGTATTTTTTTAATGCTTGTTTAATGATAAGAGACTACTATAGTGCATAAATATTCATTTTAGGAGAAAGTTAT
>NVWW01000003.1 GCA_002746335.1 Flavobacteriales bacterium
CGATTTGCTGATCATGATTATTGAAGAAAATGAACTGGTCAAATACGATACGGTAGAAAAAATCCCAGTTTTGACGGCCAAACTAAAAGAAGAAGCCGGCCCCAAGCAATTGCCGAAAAAGAAACATCAAATTAAAGTGCACGACAACAGTATTAAGTATGTAATTGCCCAAAAGAATGATTCGTACTATAAAATTGCCACGGAATTTGACATGGGGCTGTGGCAGATTTACAAGTACAATGACCTGGCAAAAGGCGATATCATCAAGCGCGGAGATGTTATTTATCTACAGCCCAAGCGCAGCAAAGCTATAGCAGCTTGGCACACCGTAAAAATAGGAGAAACCATTCGAGATATCTCGCAGAAGTACGGTATCAAAATCAAGAGCATCTACAGCAAAAACAACCTTCCTATTGGCACTGAATTAAAAGTCGGGCAAAAGCTCAGTTTGCGGAAAAGAGTGAAATAACCTGCCGTAACTTTTCGCGAAATTTTTTTGTAAGTTGCTTAAATTTGCATAATGGCAATACTTTCTTTTAGAGCTTTTGTGCAGGTATTGTGCTCATTGCGAAAAAAATGAAACGACTGCTGATAATATCAACTATTTTCCTTTTACTGATAGCAATAAAGAGCTATGGACAGCATGAAGCAGATTATTGGCCTTTTGGATATTGGGCAGGACTAAATTACTACTCCGGAACAGCAACAGGGGACACCAGCAAATTTATTGGCTATGAAGGAGGCACGGCAATATCTGACGGATGCTCAATCTTATTTTACACCGATGGCGATACGGTTTATGACCGCAATCACAATCCTATGCCGAATGGATTTGGATTAGCAGGAAAATGCACAAACTATGTAGTGCCATCAGGTACTCAATCGGCTTTGGCGGTTTCCCAACCCGGTAGTGATTCCCTTTTCTACATTTTTACAACCGATTGTGTTGAAGACACTTTGAAAGATGGTCTTCGATACTCCATTGTTGATATGAGCTTGAATGGTGGACTCGGAAACGTAACCATTAAAAACCAGCTTTTGCTTTATCCGAGCACTGAAAAAGTAGTGGCTACAAGACATGCAAACGGTTGTGATATTTGGGTTCTTGGACATGAATATGGAACAAACGCTTTTTATGCCTTTTTACTTACCAATATTGGAATTTCAGCAACAATTGTCTCAAACAGTGGACAAGTACACGGCTATGACAATCAATGTAAATATTTACCTTGCTTTAACTGCCCTGGAATTCCATACATTGACGAACAGATTGCAAGAGGATACATGAAGTTTTCTATGGACGGCTCAAGGTTAATCTTATTAGCCACTCCTGACGACTTTGACACCTTGACCTGTGATCCAGTTTATGGTCTCTACCCCGAACTGTTCACCTTCGACAATTCAACTGGAGTTGTCGCACAAGACGTTTTGCTTGCCGACACCGATTCCATTCTTTATTACGGTGCTTCATTCTCTCCCGATAATTCCAAACTCTACTTAAGTTGCGGTTGGTTCGGTTATTTTGGTAACGGATTGAGCTATTTGCATCAGTTTCACTTGAACGCTGGTAATTCCACAGCAATACTCAATTCAAGAACATTGATTAACGATACCACTTCGTGGTACCATCCTGGAGCGATGCAATTGGCTTATGATGGCAAGATTTACTTCGCAAATGATAATTGGGACTACGTTGGTGCAATTAACAATCCAAATGCGGCAGGACTTGCGTGTAATTACAATGACAGTGCTGTAGGTTTACCAAATTATTACACATGCGGAATTGGTTTGCCGAATTTCCTTGAAAGCTACTTTACCATAAATCAAGAAGCTGACTTTATCTGTTCCCAAACGACTGCACTTCCGGGGGCAACCATTTACTTTACAGACAATTCTACAGGAGCAAGTTTGTGGGAATGGGATTTTGGTGATGGGAATTATGCAGCAACGCAGAACACTTCACACGCCTATTCGTCAACGGGTATATACACTGTAACCTTGACCATTAACAAGGATTGTCACTACGACAAAGGATGCAAAACCATTGTCGTAACTAAGGAATCGGCCATTACAGACCACAGCGATAATAATATTGCGAGCATCTATCCCAATCCTTTTACTAAGAAAACAACAATAGAATTTAAAAACCCAAAAAATGAGAACTATACTTTGAAACTGTATGACTCACAAGGACGAATTGTGCAAACAATAACCGACATCACGACAAGCCAAGTAATAATTGAGAAAGACAACTTGACCAATGGACTATACTTCTTTCAACTTCGTACCGACAAGGAAATATGTGCGACTGGAAAACTAATAGTAAAATAGTCCCAAAACATACTAAGCATCACAAAAACTCACTCCAGCGTATAAGTATAAATCCGGTTGTCTTTCCCGCCTACCACAATGTTAAAAATTCCGTCTTTGTTGATGTCGGCAATGCTAAACAGTGTTGAGCCGTAKAGCGGTAGCCCTTCGTGTATTTCGCCATTKCCATTCAGCAGGTAAATTTCATTGGTCTCTAYTGAGGTKATGCCCAGTTCCTTCTCTTTTTCGCCAAAATCAAAAAACAGTGGGGGATGGGCAATGGCTGCGTCAAAATAAKAYTCAAAAATGATCAGGTTGTCCTGTGAATAGGCCGCAAATTTATCGCCATCTACAAAAATGTAATCGTTGGAGCCGTCATGGTCAATGTCTTGGTAATTGAAAAAATGGTTGGTAGAAAAATCATCAATATGCGTAGTATCGGTTTTGCCGTTGAAATACAGGCGAACGATATTGCCTGTGCTGTCGGTAGTCAGCAGGCAGGAGCTTTTTATGTCTTTGCGTGTTTCGATGTAATAGGAATTATTGGGTGAAACGTGCAACTGCTCCTTGATTTTCAGGCGTTTTTTGCCCCTGCGGTCGAGCGCGTAAACATTACCTATGCTGTCAATGGCAATGATGTAATCCTTTTTATTCATGTTAAAATGCTGAATGGGCAATTTCACAGGGGCTTCCGTGCTTTTGAATCTCCATCCCCTCACAAGCTTTCCTTCTTTGTCGTAATTGTAAATTACATTATCTGAGCACGGCACAAGGATTCGGTATTCCTTTTTCTTATCGTAATCAAGTACAGACAAGCCGCCCGATGCGGGAGCTTTCAATTCAATGGGAAAACCTTCCACATCGCGACCCTTGCGGTCAACCAGCCAGAGTTTGTTTGCGGTATTGAATACCATCTGTAGTTTCTTGTTTCCGAAGGCGTCAATCTGGTAAATGTCACTGATGATTTTCTCGCCCAATTCCTTTTTCCACAGGATTCTGCCCGTTGGGCTGATCAGATAGCTTTGGTGGCCATCATCTTGCATGAAAACTTCCTTTGCCTTGGTATAATGGTTAAGCAGCAATTTCGGTTTCATGCTAAAGGAGGTATCGAGCAGCACTTCCCATAGCGATGACGATTCCTGTTTATACACGGGATTGTAATGGAGATACAGGTTGCTGAAAAACAGGCCATCTTTCTCTTTGCTAATTTGAATGGTGAAGGCCTCAAATTTTCGAAACAATTCGATGTTTTTGTCAATGGTACTGTCGAATTCTTCATTCACAAATAGCTTATAGATATTGGGCGAACGCGCTACATTCGAGTAAATAAAAATGTTAGATTCATCATACAGGTTTTTCGAAAAAAAACGGTGAAAATCAGGGTTTTTGTACAGCGTTTTTTCCCCTTCATAGGTATTGACAAAGTTGCGCAGCGCATTGAAACTGTTGCCAAAAACAATAAACTCATCCACCGCAGTGTAGTAATTGTATTTCACTTTCGTGAAAAGTTTTCCAAAAAGTGTAGGCATCAAGTTTGGGATGTTGATTTGCCTGATGGTGTAATCCCTAAAAATCATGCTGTCAGGTTGTTCATCATATTTTGATGCTACTTGCCAAACGAGTTCGCGTAGCAGTTCGCTGGCGGTTTCGATATCGTTTGATTTGAAAACAGCGTATGAATTTCGAATCGGCTCACCCGGAAACAGGGGCTCGGTAAGTACGACTCCCATTTCATCTTCCACCCATGAAAGCAAATTTCGTTCAAGATTGCAATCGAATTCCGCATTGAGTTGTAAAATTTTCTTCCCGTAATCAATCAACTCATTGTTCTTTCCGAGGTATGTTTTGAAGTCCTTTCGAAACGTGCTGAAATCGCTGCACCCGAAATGAACCAGTGTTGCGGTATTCTGCGGGATGACCTTCAACATACTGATTTGCTGTGTTTGCTGATTGTTGAATACGTTCAAATAGTTGTTGAGCGAATCATTGGTGTGAGTAAATCCGTTCAACAAAACTGCATTGGGCTTGAGTTTTAAATCGAGTGCAGTCCAATCGGCTAAATTTGACAGTGAATTGACGATTTCTATTGTTTCAGCATCCAAAATGGTGTTGAGCAAGGAAGGTGCTGCTTTGTGATTGATATAAATGTTGGCATCTGCATTTTTCCCTTTTGTCCTTCTTATTTTGGCAAATGATGGATTGTTCAAAATGGATTTTCCTGAATTTATTTGCCGGATAGCTTCTTCCACCAAAATAATTTGGCGACTTGCCATATAGATTCCGTTATGCACCGAGAATGAAATCCCATTTTCGGCAATGGTTTGAATGGTTATTCCATCATAAACCTTTTGGGAATTACCCGTCTGTTTGCCTGTGGCATTTCTAGAAAGATTTAGCATAAATGCCTCTTCAGCAATCGGGGGAATGCTGAAGAGAAATAAAAAATTAAACGAATTAGCACCCGACATGTGTGCAGAGATAAGTATCGGCTCATGTTCTATTGCTTTTCGCAGATTTTTATTGGTTGAATAAAGCGAATCGAGAAAGCGTATCTGATGGTTCAGTTTGCTGAAATAATCCGTAGTTTGTAGTTCTTCCCAAATAATGCTGGTGGAAGCCAACTGCTCAAAGATTTGTGGCGTGTTTTTCGTTTCAATAATCAGCGCAGCAGAAGTAGGAACAGCATTAAAAGCAATGGCTGGCGGTTGTTTCACTTTGCGGAAATAATACAAGCTGTAAATAATTCCTGCCGCAAAAAGCAATAATAAAAGCGCAATAGTAATTTTCCGAAGCACGCGTAAAATTTGAATGCAAAAATAGCGGTTGGCGCTACATTAATCGCTCTGCTTTCGGTTTCTTATCAAGATGTTTTTGTTGATTGATAGAAAGGCAATTCCAACTGGTGGGGTAGCAGCCGGAAACTTTTGCGGTGGTAAGGCGTAATACCGAACTTTTCAATGCCTTCGCGGTGTTTTTTGGTAGGGTAGCCCATGTTGCTGTCCCATCGGTATTGCGGGAATTCTGCGTGAAGGTTTCGCATGTATTCATCCCGGTGTGTTTTGGCGAGCACCGATGCAGCAGCAATGCTCATGTACTTACCGTCTCCTTTCACAATGCAATGGTGCGGAATACCATCATAAGAAGTGAAACGGTTGCCGTCAATTAACAGCAATTCCGGTTCTATCCGAAGTTTGTCAATGGCACGATGCATGGCCAAAAAACTTGCGTTCAAAATATTGATTTGGTCAATTTCGGAATTGCTTACTGTTTTAACCGCCCACGAAATCGCTTCTTTTTCGATGATTATTCGAAGCTGTGAGCGCTGATTTTCAGTGAGTTGCTTGGAATCATTCAGTATTTCATTTTTGAAATCAGCAGGAAGAACAACAGCCGCAGCAAAAACATGCCCCGCAAGGCAGCCGCGTCCTGCTTCATCGCAGCCGGCTTCAATAAACTTTTTGGAATGATAAGGAAGCAGCATTTTGCTGCCGATAAAATTAACCAAAAAATGGTTCGTTACACCATTTCTTACTTTTGCCCGCCATGCAACGCAAATTCATCACCAATCTTGCTTTGTTGMWWKKWMTYMMMCWSCTKKKCAASMMSYTTYRRATATTGGGCATCGACCGCGAAGTGCAGAATGTAGTTGGCACGGAAAACTACGGMTTTTACTATTCCATTCTCAATTTTTCCTTTCTGCTCAACATACTGCTMGATTTGGGCATTACCAACTTCAACAACCGCAATATTGCACAGCATAGTCATTTGGTAGCCAAACACTTTTCGGTCATTGCGGCTTTACGRGTTKTGCTGGGAATTATTTAYCTGGCGGCTACGATTGTCATWGGAATAATTATCGGTTACGATGCTACACAATTGTGGTTTTTGCTGATATTAGGTTTCAACCAATTTCTGCTGTCTTTTATTCTTTATCAGCGTTCCAACCTGGCAGGATTGCATCTGTTCAGGWTAGAYAGCATTGTTTCGGTGCTTGACAGGRTGATAATGATCGTTGTATGCGGAGCACTTTTGTGGGGAAACATAACTGAAAAAACCTTTCAAATAGAGTGGTTYGTTTATATYCAGTCAYTKGCTTATTTGCTGACGGGTTTAATWGCTTTTATACTGGTTTTTCGCAAAGYCGGKGCATTTCGTTTGAATTGGAATCCTGCCTTTTTTCTCGTTATTCTGAAAAAAAGCTTTCCCTATKCMATGCTTGYCTTGCTGATGACCTTTTATTAYCGTGTTGAYGGAGTGATGCTCGAACGCATRCTTCCTGACGGYAAAACCCAGGCGGGWATTTATGCACAGGCATTCCGCMTTTTCGATGCTGCAACCATGATRGGTTTTTTGTTTGCCKSGCTTTTGYTGCCTATTTTTTCAAGGATGATCARGCAAAAACAAACYGTRGAGCCACTTGTGAGTACATCTTTCAGGTTACTYTTTATTCCATCCGTAATTTTAGCTGTTGGAGCGKGTTATTATTCCGAAGAATTGATGCASCTGATGTATCRACAGCATGTTTCAGCAAGCGCACTCCTGCTACAACTGTTGATGATAAGCTTTCTGGGAGTTGTAAACGTTTATATTTTTGGGACGTTGCTCACTGCAGATGGCTCACTAAAAAAACTCAATTGGCTTGCAGGTGGGGGAATGGTACTCAACATCGGGTTGAATTTTTTGCTTATACCGAAATATTTTGTGCTGGGCGCTGCTGCCGCGAGTTTGGTGACACAAATGCTGGTTGCAATCGGGCACATTATTATGGCACAATATATTTTCAAGTTTCGAGTTAACTGGAAATTGATTTTCAAATTAATAGTTTTTATTACCGGGGTTTTGGGCATTGCTGCTTTTTCAAAAACAATGAATTTTTCGTGGGCAGTCAGTTTAGCGTTGTTCATTACGAGCAGTTTTCTTTGGGCTATTTTGCTGAACATATTGAATGTGAAAGCATTTTACTCGATATTGAAAGAGAAGGAATGATTATATCTGACTTACTGCAAAATCCCTACTTTTGCCATCCCTTTCAAAATGAACTTAACTTCGTAAATTGATTAAAAGGAAAAGTAAGTTGACAATAAGCAGTTGGCAGTTGGCAAAAAATCGTGCCAATTTCTGGCGTACGTGCTGGCTCAAATATCCACCGGATGTTTGCCCTCCTTGCCAACTGCCAACTGAAATCAAGCTCAAAACATTGAAATCCAAATACGTTTAATTAATGACTGTGGAAACGAAAAACCATTCGGAATTTGATTCTACAAATCTTGTTGCTTTTTTGTGGAAGTGGCGCAAGCATTTGCTTGTTGTTTCGCTTGCCGCTGCGGTGACTTCTGCCATTGTTTCGTTAATCATTCAAGAAAAATACCAATCCACTGTGGTACTATTTCCTGCCGAAAGTAGCTCGGTGGCAAAAGCCATGCTTCAGGAAAATTTTGGTGGGAAAAACGATTTGACTCGCTTTGGCGAAGAAGAAGAAGCCGAGCAGCTTTTGCAGGTGCTCAATTCCTATGAAATCCGCGACCGCATCAGAGAGAAGTATAATTTGATGAAACATTACGAAATTGAAGATGATGCCAAGTATCCGATGACTGAATTTATCGAAGAATGGGAAAGCAATGTAAATTTCAAGCGGACGGAGTTTCAATCGGTGCGTATTGATGTGCTGGATAAAAGCCCGGACACGGCTGCTTTTATCGCCAATGATATTGCCGACTTGGTAGATACAGTACGCAACAGAATGCAGCGTGAGCGCGCTGAAATGGTGCTCAAAATTGTTGAGCAAAAATATTTTGACTTAGAGGGAACTATCAGACAGATAGAAGATTCACTGACCGTCCTGAGCAAAATGGGTGTGCAGGAATACGAAGTTCAAATCGAAAAACTTACCGAAGGGTATTCGCTGGCGCTGGTAGCTGGGAAAACACAGGTGGCCGAGAAATTACAAATGGATATGGCAATGCTGGCGCAGTATGGTAATCGGCACCTGTCGCTCAAAAACCGCTTAGAAGAAGAGACCAAAAAAATCAGCTACCTGCGTTCAAGATATGAAGAAGCAAAAGTGGATGCCGCTCCGAATATTCCGCACACGTTTAAGGTGAACCGCGCCTTTGCAGCTGAAAAAAAGAAATATCCGGTAAGGTGGCTCATTGTGGTGGTTTCTACGCTCTCGGCTTTTCTGCTGGCGGTGCTGGCAATTATTGTGCTGGATAATCTTTCTTCAATAAGAAAAGAATCAACTTAAAAACTACAGTTGACTCAACAACTTCAGACAAAATACTTCTACCTTATTTGTGGCTTCTTTATTAGTGTCAATGCCCTGTTATTGTTCAATGAGTTTTACTTGTTTCCGTTGTTTCCTTTGGCTGTTTTGGTGGTGATACTTGGCTTCCTGGCAATTGATAAATTGCTATTGCTAATTGTTTTCTGTACTCCGTTGGCGCTCAATATTGATGATGTGGGCTTGGGAATGGGCATCAGTTTACCTACCGAACCGCTGATGGCTGGAATTTTGCTCCTATTTATGTTAAAATATCTTTATCAAGGTAGCTACGACAGTCGTATTCTAAAGCATCCAATTTCTATTGCCATCATGCTCAATATAGTTTGGATTGGTTTGACGAGCATCACCAGTGCAATGCCGCTGGTTTCACTGAAATTCTTCATTTCACGTTTGTGGTTTGTTGTGCCTTTTTATTTTTTGGCCGTACTGATGTTCAAACATCTTAGTAACATCAAGCGATTTATGTGGTTATTTATGATTCCGCTTGGCGGAGTAATAGTGTACACTGTAATACGGATGTGGCAAATGGGTTTTGAGAAGGAGTTTGCCCATTGGGTGATGCAGCCATTTTTTAAAGACCATTCGGTTTATGCTGCGGTGATTGCGATTTTTATGCCGGTACTCGCAGGGTTTGTGTTTTACAAAAAATATCACATCAATTACCGGGTAATTTCAGGATTGATGTTTTTGCTTTTTAGTATAGGGATGCTGCTTTCATATACCCGTGCCGCTTGGGTAAGCTTGCTTGCGGCATTGGGCGTGTTTGTATTAATTTATTTTAAAATAAAAATAAGAACTGTAGTTATTGCATTTGCTGCAGCATTTACATTGCTTCTGTATTTTCAGGAGGACATATTCATGTCGTTGGAGAAAAACCGTCAAGACTCGTCAAGTGATATTGCCGAGCATGTAGAATCTATTTCAAATGTAGCTACTGATGCATCTAATCTGGAGCGACTCAACCGATGGAATTGTGCATTTAAAATGTTCATGGAACGACCTGTTTTTGGGTGGGGGCCAGGCACGTATCAGTTTCAATATGCATCTTTCCAGCATTCGAGTGAACTTACCATTATTAGCACTAATGCAGGCGATGTGGGCAATGCGCACAGCGAGTATCTTGGTCCATTGGCTGAAGAAGGGTTGCTGGGAGCGCTCACTTTTTTGGCTATTGTAATTGCCGTGTTTTATTCAGCGATAAAACTATATTTCAGGTTAAAAGATAAAGAATTGAAAATGCTGATTTTAACCATTATGCTCGGTTTGGTGACTTACCTTACGCATGGGTTTTTGAATAATTTTTTGGATGTGGATAAAGCATCCGTGCCTTTTTGGGCTTTTGTGGCGGTGATTGTAGCGGTGGATTTAAGAGAAAATAAAGAAACGGGTGATTAAGATTTGGATTGTTTTTGCAAATTAATTCAGTTTGGAAAAAGCATTCAGATATTTGCTTTGGTTTGCCTCAACAGAATATCGAGATATTACTGCCTCTCTTGCTTCATTTCCAATAGATTTTCTCAATTCTTTTGCGTTTATTAAGCGGGAGGTAATTTCAATCCATTCTTCTTCTGTATCAGCCAAAAATCCGTTATGACCATGCTGTATTATTTCTTTATTCACGCCAACTGGAGACATGACTGTGGGTATTTTCATAGCCATATATTGTAATCCTTTGAAACCACATTTTCCATTTGCCCATTCATCACTTGGTAGAGGCATTATGCCAATGTCTATTTCACACAAATCGCTCAGTTCTGATTCAAGTGACCAGGCTATGCCTTTCAGATTTAGTTCCTTACAGAAATAATTCTCATCACCGATTAATTTGAAATAAACTTTTTCTCCAAACTTTTCTTTTATTTTTTTCAGCCAGGGAATTGCCAATTCAAAATGCTTAATGGTGGTTTCGCTGCCTGTCCACCCGATGCATACTTTTTCTTTGCTCTCGGGCTTTTGTAATTTATTATGATAAGCAGTATTAATTGTGGTGGGTATAATGATTACATTAACGTTGTATTTTTTCGCGTTTTGATGCAAATACTCGTTTCCAGCAATGATAAGGTCAGCAGCAGCCATAATGCGCTTGATTTTATAAGGATTTTTGAGCCATTCCAATGCCTTATTAGCGCTTGAGGTGTCTAATGTCCAAAGTGCGTCATCGAAATCGTAAATCAATTTGGCTTTAGATAGTGAGAATAACCTTTCAAAAATTGAGGTGCCAATCATAATGGCCTCCCTTTGAACAAAAATAATATCGTACCTGCTTGCTCTTACAACATCTATAGCCCTGAGAATAAATGATTTGATTAAAATAAGAAATTTTTTCAGCAGAAAACCTTTAGCATAAAAGTACTTGTCATCTTGCTCATTGACTAAGTGAGAATATGTAAACTCAAATCCGTGTTCTTCAAGGTACGGAATATACTGTTCGTAACGAAATCGCTGACTGGGGGAGCGGTTACAACGGTGCATAACAACTATGAGTACCTGGGTTTTTTGTTTACCTGTTGTCATTTAGAGTTGATAGATAAACATTTTATCTGATGAATCCGTTCAAATGTGCTGAACTGTAAGTTGAGTTCTCAGTAGAAATGATTTCAATCTTTCCTTTTTTTAAAGTCTCAATAATAGTGTGCGAACCGATGTAACCAGTTCCACTTGTGATGAGGGTTCCCATGGTTTGGAATTGAGATGGGCAAAACTATACTTTTAAGCGCAGTTGGTCGTAAATCTGTAATTTTGAAACTTGTGACAGAAATAAAACGGGTTGAACAATGATTGATATTGAGGCGTGGGAGCTATTGCTTTTACCAATTTATATTGGGATCATTCTTGCTATTTCTTTTTTTATTAAAGGAAGAAATATTCGATTGCAACCGGAGTATAAGTATTACATCCCTGGCCTGATGGCAAAAATTGCGGGTGGTGTCGCTTTTGCCTGTATTTACTTATTTTATTACCATGGCGGAGACACTACCACTTATTATCAATGCAGTGTTTCAATGGTAAATTTACTCATGGAGCGGCCATTGGATTTTTTACAAGTTTTTTTTACACAAACCTCTTCGGAAAACCTGTCGTTATTTGATAGCAAAACAGGGTATGTCTGGGCTTTTATGTATTATGATATTAAAACTTTTACGGTAATAAGGTTTGTTACCCCTTTTGTGGCTATTGCTTTTAAGAGTTATTTGCTTGGCACTGTATTGATTGCCTGGGTTTGCTATATTGGGATTTGGAAGGTGTATTTGCTGTTTGGTAATTATTACCCTGTTCTTCGGAAAAAACTGGCAATAGCCTTTCTTTTTTTACCTTCTGCTTTGCTCTGGGGGTCTGGTATTGCAAAAGATTCCATTACATTATCGGCAGTATGTTGGTTGGTATTTGCCTGCCATCAACTTTTTATCGCAAAGAAATATAACCTGGCCAACATGGTGTGCTTTTTCATTGCACTTTATCTTATTTTTAGCATAAAGCCATATGCTATTTATGCATTGGCACCGGGAATGGTGATATGGTTGTTTCATGACCGTATTCAAAGAATTAAGAGCAACGCGTTCAGGCGGTTGGTTATGCCATTGATTTTTCTGCTGTTTATAGGTATTGGAGGATTTTCTTTTTACGCTTTTGGCGATATGTTAGTAGATACCAAGATAATTGATGAGCAATTGGAAAGAGCAGCAGTTATACAAGATGATCTGAAGCAGAGTTACTATGGGGGGAACTCGTTTGATATTGGTTCTTTTGAACCCACGGCTTCGGGTGTGTTGTCAAAATTACCTATTGCGGTTGTTTCTGGTTTATTCCGCCCTTTTATTTGGGAAGGCAACATGATTACTTTATTTGCAGCTATTGAAAGCAGTATTTTACTGGTGTTATTTTTCGTAGGAGTATTAAAATCCAGGGTGTTGGGTATATTTGGGTATTTGGCCGGGCATCCTGTTTTTCTTTTCTTTATTTCTTATTCCCTAATACTTGCATTCATTGTAGGGCTAACCACATCTAATTTTGGGGCGCTGGTGAGGTTTAAGATTACTTTTTTGCCTTTTTTTGTTGGGGGGGTATTTATTCTAATGTATTTATCAAAGCAGCGAAAAAGCGGAGTGTTCACTTAATCATTGCTTGTTGTATATATCCTTATAGATTTTTTCAGCAATGGTGAAACTTCTGTGTTTTTTCGCGATGCTTCTGATCTTATCTCTCAATTCATCTTTTTGACTGGATTTTAGTAATTTATCAATCTTGTGCACTGCTTTTTGGTACCCTTTTGTGTTAAAGCCACGAATAATTGCCCCAATATTATTTTTTTCAATGGTATCTGAATCATCTGAAATGTTGGGTGTGATAACAACGGGTAATCCTGTTGCCCAGTACTCACTGTCTTTGATGGAGGTACAATATTTTTTAGAGGGAACTGGTTTAACCGGATTGAGGGCAAAGTCGGCCAAAGCGAGATGTTGAGGAATATCCTTATACTCAACGAACCTTGAGGTAATAACAGCTTCACTCAGATTGGAATTTCTGGCATGTTTCGAAATGATTTCCTTTGTTGCATTCGTTAGCATTAAAACCTTGAATTTTCCGTTCCAATAATCTGAGGCGACTTTAAAAAAATCAAATATTTCCTGTTCGAGGTATATTCCTCCGATTTTTCCGGCATATACACACACGATTTTGCCTTCGAGACCTAATTCATTAATAAGCATTTCATTTCTGGGTGCTTTTAAGGTAAACATGCCTATATCAACGCAGTGGGGCTTGATATGGTAGTTTTTCAGTTCAACGCCATATTTTCTCATGGCATACTCTTTCATCCCTTTTGTTAGTCCAATGGTTGCTATTGCTCTTTGGGATTGTTTTTTTTCAAAAAAGAAAAGGAGTTTAAATGCAATGCTGTTTTTTCTCCAGGTTCCATTTTCAACCATTGATTCTGCATGCGGTTCATAGCTATCAATTATCAAAGGAATACTTGTGATTTTTGAAAGCAAGTATCCGGCACTACCCGCAGGTGTGCACCAGGCATGGATGTATTTGATGTGGCTCTTCTTGCACAAGCGAACTAAAATCCCCAATAATAGAATCCATTTGAAAATAGCTTTTGCTCCGAATTTTGAATAGCCGTGGTTGATGAGTTCAATATTATTTTGCTTTAGTTCACTTTTTACTTTTCGAAGTTCTTCTGCCTCGAGTTTGTAATTTTTTTTTTCCAGTGTCAGCAAGTAGATTTTGCTGCCGATGGGCAGTGTTTTATTGATTATTGTGAGATAGGGCAGGGTATAGGATTGAATAAGAGGTTCTTTGTAGCTCCAATATGTCAGGACGAGGATGTTTTTCATATTAACTTGGCAACTAATTTTATAATGTTTGGGGGGTAAATTATTAGTGATTTGAAAATGAAGGATAACCCTCTTGATTTATTGTTGCCATCTTTCCACCAACTGCCTGCCAATATCAAATATAGATTTGAGAAGCATTTTTGTTTAAACCAGAAGGATTTGAACAGGTTGTTTTTGGCTGCTTTTTTATAAACCCCGATGTGATCTTTTTCCATCACTTCCATATTCCTGCTCATGCTGGATGCAATCACCCTGTAATACCAAAGTTTTTCAGGAATCCTTTTGCCTTGGTATTTCGAGGCTAGTTGAATTGTGAAATCCTGATCAGCAGCAGTAGAGAAATTTGGATCAAATATGACACCTTCATCAAAACACTTTTTCTTTGTAATTATATTACTACCAGGCCCGGGAACTACTTCGCCATTCCAGAGCAAGATGTTTTCGAGAATTTTATAGTTTTTTCCAACTTCAGGATATTGTAGTTGGTTGCCGTTCTTATCAATACTAAGCATATCGCTATATACCCAGTCAATATTGATATTATTTAATATGGTTACTTTTTTTTCAAGGTTTTGCCTGCACCAAATGTCGTCTGCATCGAGAAATGCAACATAATCTCCTTGTGAGTTTTCAACCCCTTTATTTCGTGCAACAGAAACTCCAGCATTTTCTTGGTAAATATATTTTATCCGCTGGTCTTTTTCTACATAAGCTTGAGCAATCTTTTCGGTATTATCTGTAGAGCCGTCATTTACAATGATTAATTCCCAGTTAGTATAGGTTTGGTTGATTACTGACTGGATAGTTTCTGCAATATATTTTTCAGCGTTGTAGGCGGGAATGATTATGGAGACGAGGGGATTCATTAGCAGAATATGATACGCTTAAATCCCTTCAAAAATCATCAGGGAACTATCTTTTGATAATGTGGACGTCAAATAAACCTGTTTGATTGCAGAATTTTTCTTTATTTATAACCTGACCTTTCCATTTGATAGTATAATCAAATTGAGAAATATAGTTCCATATTTCTAATAAACTGTCACCATTTTTCTCTATGGAATTTGGATGTAATGCTAGCAAAATATTTGGAGAATATTTTTCAATAGTTTTATAAGCACCTGTTAAAACAGACAATTCAACCCCCTCAGCATCTATTTTAATTAAATCAATATTTGTGCTGTTATTTGCCACAAAATAATCCACAGAAGTTACTTCAACTTCTATGCTATTTTCGTTATAGATGCTTCTTGTATTTTCAACTAAACTATTCGAATTGTGTGCTTCCAATTCTGTTGCATAAAAAACTGCTTTCCCATGGTGCTTTGATACAGCCTTATTTAATAGGATGACAACTTTAGAAAGGTCATTGATTGAAATTGTTTTTTTTAGCAATTTAAAAGTAGATGGAGTCGGTTCAAAGGAAAATATTTTTCCTTTCCTGCCAACAAGTTTAGCCATAAAAATAGTCAATAGTCCGATGTGCGCACCTATATCAATTGCATACATTCCATCTTTTAGGTATCTCTTAAGGAAATCAAAGTTATCTTTTTCATAATCAGATTTAAAATATCTGAAATATCTTGTTGGCAGGCGAATTGAGCACCCATTAATATTTCGTGTTATACCTTTTCCAAGCACTAAAATGTCTAATAGTTTATAAAGAAATTCTTTCATAACACATGTGGAATTTACAATGTTAAAGTATTATTTTTAAATTTCATTCATATCATTAAGCAAGTCCTTTAATCCGTGTTCAAAATCTCGCGGTCGAAAATTAAAATCCGATTGAGCTTGTTCAATGTTATAACTAAGTGGTATTATGGCATTTATAATATTTTTATATTTTATTTGAAGTCCTTTAATTAATTTGTCACAAATTATGACGATCAACCGGACTAACCACAATGGAATATGGACAATAAGAATATTGGTCTTGACTATGTTGTTTATTGATTTATAATATTGATTTTTTGAAAAAGGAGACGGTCCGGCTAAAATGTAGCTTTTTCGGATAGTTTGCGAATTGTTTATGATATTTACAACAGCCTTTGATACATCTTTTACATAAACATATTGTAGGGTTTCGTTTCCATTTCCATAAATTTTTGTAAAGCGCATTTTCCTGTATTTTTTTATCTGTTGCTTCCAATAGTCATTAGCGCCATAAATGCCTGTTGGCCTTGCAATTGTCCAGTTTAAATCACTTTTCGTTATATAAGTTTCCGCCTTTCTTTTACTACAAGTATAATAATCTTGCCTATATTCTTCCACAACTACATGGCTCGATACAAAAATAAATCTGTGGATATTCAATCCCTGACAGAGTTGAATCAAGTTTTGGGTTCCTTCTGCATTGGTTTTGAAAAAATCATCTTTCAAGTTGTCTTGTAGTGCAGTATTAAAATCTGCTCCCGGTGTTTTAGCTGCATTGTGAATGACTGCATCAATCTCTTGGATTTGCCCAGAAATATTATCAGTTAAACTTCCCTCAATGATTTGAATATCTTCCCAACCGGATGGAATTTTAGCTTTGTTTCTTACCAATGCAAAAACTCTATGGTTGTTATCTAATAGTTCTCTTACAATGTATTTACCTAAGAATCCCGTTGCTCCTGTGACCAATATGTTCATATACTTTTCTTTCTGATTATTTTCCTGTAAAGCTCACAATGATTCTGCCACATTTTTTCAACAGTAAACAGGTTATTTGCTGTTTGAAAAGAGGTTGCCACCATTTCGGAAGTATCGTTTTCCAGCATGTAAAATATTCCTTCTGCAATTTGTTTTGAATTCTTATTTTGAACAATATAGCCTCCTTTCAAATGTTCTATTCCGTCATAGGCACAGCCTGTTTTCGTAGAAACAACCGGAACTTTATTTAGCATAGCTTCCGCAATAACGAAGCCAAACGGCTCATTGATTGCCGCATGCACAAAGACCTTTGAAAGCTGATATAAATTGTTCAGGTCTTCCCTATCTACCCACCCACTGAAAATAATGTTGGATGACAGCCCTTTTTGAATTACTATTTTTTCCAATTCTTCTTGTTGCTCGCCATATCCTACGAAAAGAAATACACACTCTGGGTATTTTTTAATGACTAACTCGGCTGCATCTATGATATACTTATAACCCTTCCATTCGATGTGCCTCGCAACAGATAGAATTAGTTTTTTATTTTGAAGGTTGAATTTATGTATCAGTTTTTTTTGAATTTCTGTGGATGCCGAAGTGACTTCTTCAACAGAAAGCCCTTGGTGAATAAGATGAATTTTATCAACTGGCGCTTTTTCGATATCAATTATAAAATTTTCACTTTCCTTTGATACAGAAACGATACCTGTAGCGTTCCAATTGTTAAATTTATCGAATTTAACCCATTGCGGAGTAAAATTATGATGATAGCCAGTATCGAGTTTTGATATAATCCTTGTTTTGATGCCTGCAAATTTGGCAGCGAGCAAACCAGGAAGGGAATCATCGAAAAGATGTGTATGTATCACATCAGGCTTTATTTTTTTTAATAAAAGGAAAAGTTGGAGCAATGCTTTTAACATTTCCACTTTTCGTTTTTTGGAATCGTATTTGATCCAGTGGCATACCAAACTTCTTTTCGCCATATCTTCAATCATATTAGGCTGCTCAGGAAACAAACAAATAAATGATAATTTAATATCAGGAGTATTTTTGGCCAAATCGGCAAACCTGTTGAAATAGGGAGTGGAAGTATTGTTAGCCAACGTTAATGCAATATGAATGATATGGTTATCGGTCATTAATATGAGTGGGGAGATATGATTCTATTGATTCAATTATTCTTGAATACATTCTCGCTTTAGCAAATAAGATTCTTTTTTTTGCCAGTTGGACATCGTCCTTATTTTTTAACGCTTTTTCACAAAACATGATGATATCTTCATGGCTATTACCCATATATAATATCTCATTTTCTACCAAATGTTGGTATTCTTCAAGTTGAGTGGTTACTACATTTTTTCCGTAAATTAAATACTGCAATATTTTATGAGAACTGAGTTGGTTGCCGATATAATCTGCTTTTAATATACAAAGTCCTATAGCTGCTGATAAAATATGTTTTTCAAGCTCATGATATTTAATTGCTCCTGTAAATATTACGTTTTCTTGTTGTTCTAATTTATTAAAAAACCACCAGTCATTTTTGTTAAATTTTCTTTTATCTATAGGCCCAACAATTTTTAAGTTATAGTCTTGGAAAGAAGAGGAGATTTTATAAAGGAGTTCAAAATCAATTCTTGCAGTAATGGTGCCAACAAGTATTATTTCTTTCCTATGCCGAATCCGCATAACATGATCAAATGGAATAGAAGGACTATTAACTCCATGTGGAATTTGATATACGGGAATTTGTAATGAACGATACTTTGCAGCAATTCGATCACTCGTGGCCAAGATTATATCAACATTATTAAAGAGCCATTTCTCACGAGGGTGGGTATAATAATCTACGCTATGGTAAATGACGAGTTTTGGAGCAAGCAGCTTTGGATTGAATATTCTATAAGGGTCAAATGTCCACACAATTAACTCTTTGGTATTGATTTTTTTTATTATTTTTTTTAACGTGGTTACTACAAAGCGGCTGTTTATTCTTTCAAGGTATTTAGATTTCCCAGTTAATGGCAGGTAGTTATGAGGTTTAATCAATATTAGATTTTTCTTTAAAACAGTAGTTTTAAATTTAGGTTTAAGAAGATTTGTAAATCTCCAGTATGAAGGGGGATCAAGAAAAAACACATGGTTTGAAATGGAAAGTTCATTGGCATAATGGTGTTTTGAGTACCACACCTTTCCCCAAGGTTCGTTGGAGATGATTAATATAGTTAGGTTTTTTAGCTTCATAAATCACCTAACGGCTAATCGTTTTAGTTTTCCAATTTTTCTCGCAAACCACTTTTGGTACTTGTAATGCTTGTTAAAATAAGAAGGATAGTCAGTGTGCTTTTTAATAGGGAGTTTCATTATTTTTTCAAATTCATCATCACTTAAACCTAATTTTTTCAATACAAATTCTTTGTCTTCTTTCAATTGTGTAGGTGGATAAATAGGCTTTTTCATTTCTTCTAATGCTTGTTGCCTGGTTATTTGTTGAGAGCAAATCATTGTCGAAAGATGAGCTTTTCTTTTATCAACATTAAACTTTATGGGTAAGATGTATCCTTGGTAAAATCGGGTGAAGATGGACTCATAGTGTTTACCTCCGTAATCCCGCCATCCCAGTTTTACTTCGAGCATTTGTTTGGCGTTGTTTCGGTTATAATCCATGTAATTCAACAGTGGAATAACTTTTGTTTTGGGGAAATAGTGCATAAAAAGTCGTTGATAAAAGTTGATTGTCGGATATGTTTTCATTTTTAGCGCACCAAACTTTTTATGTATTGCTTTTATATTGAGTACATCTATTTTCCAGTGATACCAGTTTTCAGGTAAAATGGCTTCGGTAACAATATTATTCCCGGAAAGAATATAGTTAATACCTTTTTTTCTGGCTAAAATATCTAAAGTAGCCGCGATGCCTTGGTCTGTAATGGCTTCTATATCTATGACCGATGCCTTTAGAAAAGCTAGTTGTATGTCTTTAAATTCTTCCCAGTTATTTACATATGTATATAGATCGAAGCCTAATTGGCTGACAATATGTTCGATATTCATCACGGCTAATTCTGAGTTCCAGCCGTTGTCATAATGAACCACCAAAGGTTTCAATCCTAAATTTTTTACCTTGTAAGCCAGATAGCTGCTATCTACTCCCCCGCTGAGGCCCAAAATGCAATCGTATTCTTTATTTTTCCTGGAAGCTTTGATTTGGTTAACAATTTCATACAGTTTTTTTTCTCTTTCTTTTCGTTCCATTAAATGTGTTTCTGCCAGTTCATCATATTGGTGGCAGTAATTGCAAATACCTTCATGGTCAAAGCTAATAGCTGGGTCATCACAAGTGTCGAGAATGCACTTTGAGCACATTTGGTAACTATTGATTTGAGGTTTTCTCATGGTTTTTAGTCAGAGTTAATATGATGTCATTTACATCATTATTTCTTTGGTTTAACTCAAATCTTTCAAGTATTTTTTCTCTGTTTTCTTTTAAGTAGCTGAATTTTTGAATATCATATATGGCATTCGCATAACCTTCAATGTCCTTTTCTTTAATTAATATCCCATTAATGGTATTTTCAACTAATTCAGGGATGCCTGAATGAAACGTTGAAATAACCGGCAACTCCATCGCCATAGCTTCAATTATTACGTTTGGAATTCCTTCCATATCTCCATCCTTGTTGGTAATGCTATGGTGGACAAAAACATTTGTTTTTTCTAATAACTCTTTTGCCTGCTGTTGGTTAAGCCATCCAGGGAACTCAACAAAGTTACTTAGTTCAAGTTTGTGAGCAAGTTCGTGAATTTTTCCTTTTAGTTCGCCATCGCCAGCTAAAATTAATTTAAAATTTTTATTTTGAAATTTATCCAAGTATCTATTAAAAGCATGAAGGGTATATTCTAATCCTTTTTTAGTTCTGAAAACAGATATTTGAGAAAAGATAAATTCCTTGTTGTCAGGGTATTCCTCTCTCTTGTAAAAGTTAATGTCAGTTCCATAATATACCACAGTGATTTTTTCCTTGGAAAAACCTTTCAATGCTAATCTGTTTTTCATATTTTCCGAACAACAGATTGCATATATGTTAGGCTTATTTAAATACTTTTTATACTTTTTAACGTAAGTAGAATTTCTTAGCCATGCAGAGGCATCATAGCCATGAAACATTATCACAATTGGTATTGTTAGGGTATTAATGTTATCCAAGAAAATCAATGCATCATCGCCATAATGACATTGAATAATATCTGGCTTAAATTGTGCTATTATATCATTGAATTGCCGACTAATTTTTGATGATTTGTAGGATAATCTAAGGTCATGTTGAATAAGGAAATTATTTATTTTACATTTAAGAGATTTTGTTTCTGTTCTAAACTGAATTATGTAATCCATTGAAAATCTCTTGTCTATTTCTACATTTTCACAAAGTACTTTTACATTATGATGTTTCGATAAGTATAATATTTCATTATAGGTAAAGGGAGTCAAATCAAAGTGCTTTATATATATAAGAATGTTCAATTTGTTGTCCATTGCTTTTTTAAATCTAATCCTGTTAGTTCACTGCAAATCTCGATTTCCTTGGTGAATAATACACCTAAAGCAGAAACAACAGATATTGGTGTTGATGGTTTGTTTATAAAACAATGCTTTTTATACATTTTTTGAATGACATTAATTCGACCGCCACTTATTTTATTAATGTATGGAATAATGTAATGCACGTAATTATATATTGGCCCCTTTAAAGGTATGATCGTTTTGCCGTATTTTTCACCTACGTTATCTGGAATAACTTGTTCATTTATATTTAGAAAAGACGCTATTTTAACCAAAGTTTTTTCAGGGTGAGATTCAAGTTCTTCTGTGGTTAAAAATAGCATTTGAGAAACGTCAAATTCATTCAAATAATATCTTAAGAACTCACTATAGACACTATTTTTTACATACCTAAAAGGCCACTTCGGGTCATCATATTTATTATCGAAATCAAAAACATTGGCTTTTTCAGTTTCTAAGGAGTTCTTCAGAAAATCTTCTTCATAATGAAGGTACGATGCTAAACTTGTAAAATCTGTTCTAAATACTTCATCTATTCGTCTGTTTTCAAACCATGTTAGTGTACCAGGTATTTTTCTCTTGTATAATTGCCAGTAAGCTGAAATTGCTCTGTGGATTGGATTGCGGAAAATAAAGATGAATTTAATTTCACTTCCTAAGTATTTTATTAACCTTTTTGGCACATCAGGATTATAGAAGTAACTGGTTGAACCATCGGCTCTTATCTTATGACTGTCCGTTGCTTTTAAAAATAAAGTTTTATATTCTGATAAGTTGTTAAGATTTGAAATGTTAGAAAAAAAATGAGGCTCTTTTTCATTTGGAAAGAAAACATCAGGGTGCTCTTTAAGGATATAAAAAAGGGTAGTAGTTGCTGACTTTTGGGTGCCGGGAATAATTAAGTTTGGTAATGGCATTTTACAGGGAATGAATTTTATTCATTGTATAATCACAAATAGTTACGTCCTATCAGGATGCTAACTCTCTATAAAAAGTTCTCCGAGCAATTTTTTAAGTGATGTTTCAAGCGCATAAGCTTAATATCAAGTTTGCTTTTAGTTTTTATTGTTTCTGGTTTGAACATGTATTTTTTCTTGAAAAAAATCATCTGGTAATCACTCTTGCGCCAAATATCATATGTAATAAAGTTGTCCAAAACAAGCCCTGCTTTATATGCATTTGCAATTAATTTATCAGCATATAGAGGCTGATCAATAATTTGAAGTACTTCTGGATTATTTTTTTGCTCATATTCCAAAGCAACAGGGTTGGGAATGTTAATAAAAATAATTGTATTATCCATGGCTTGTTTCGACAAGATGTCAAAAACAGACTTATGTAATTCAATAGGAATATGTTCTAAAATGTCAAAAAGCAATATAAAATCAAATTTAATGTCTAAAGAGGTGAATTCTGTAATGTTTTGTGCTAAAAACGTAACATTGTTTTTTTGTGTTCGCTCTTTGGCTACTTCAATGCTTATTGGGCTTAAGTCAGTAGATATTATTTCCCCTGACTTTACAATTTCAGTAATCAATTTTGTTACGGTTCCTATACCACAGCCGAATTCCAATACATTTGATTTGGTATTCAGGCCGAGTTGGATTAGTTTGTCAAAAAGCAAAAGATGCCTTAAGTTTATTTTCATGGCTTTTTGTGGCTCAACAAACTCGTCATAAAATTCTTCAATCTCTTTTTCGCTTTTCATAAATTGTAATCTTTTTATAAAGTTGTCTTATATCTGAAAGGGTCAAGATAAAGTAATTACTTATAGGTAATTTTAATTTATACATGGCTGCGTAAAAAACAAAAGTAGCTGTAACTATATACGATATGTTGGTTGCAATGCTGGCACCAATAATATTCCATTTGGGGATTAACGACAAGCCCAGCACTATTGTAAAAAAAAGACCACCTGATGTAGCTATCAGGTTATATTTAAGTTGGTTTTTACCAGCAATATATGTGGAAAAGGGTTTATAAATACTAGAAAAAAATATACCAATGAGCAATATTTTTAAAGGGAGCACTGCTGAGGTGAATTCTATTCCATATAATAATGGAACAAGAAAATCACTGAGAAGAAATATCATTATGCTTAATATAAGTACTAATGACGTATTAATTTTTGAGTAAATTTTAAGCATGGTAATTTTTTTGTCGTTATCATTTTTGGGGTCGGACAAATATGGCATTAATACTGTGGCAATAGGGTTTGAAATCATCCACATAAACTGCGCAATATTTACTGCAAGGGAATAGAGCCCTAACAACTCCATGCTGCAATAATAAGTGATAATCCAGATGTCAAAGCGGTAATTAAGAAAGTTAATAAGTTGAGAAATATGACCAATGCCGATGTATTTAAAAAACGGCTTTACTTCCAAATGATAATTTAATTTAAATGAAGGAGTGCAATAGTGATGTTTGGCATAGAGAAAAATGTAAGCGATTAAGCTAATAAAATTAATTAACAGAAATGATTCAAACATCATTTTGATATCAATGTCAAAAAGTTGAATGTGAAAAATGTAAAATAACAGGCCAAAAATTACGGTGTTTAGTCCTCCTAAAGCGATTGTAAGCCAATTAATTATTTGAAAGTTCTTAAATCCTTGCAATATTCCGATGATGATGATTTTAGTTAGATTGATTAGAAATGTGGTAGAGAGATAAAACAAAAAAAATGTTGAGTTGTAATCATCAGGGAACAGAAAGTTCATTTCAAAACCTGCCATTATCATCACAGTAATAATTGAGATAATGAAGGTTCCAAGTAAAATCAGATAACATGAAATGCCTAAAAGTCTGTTATAACTAATTTTTTTTGAGGCGATAAAATAGACCAGTCCTGAATTCACGCTTATTCCGAGCACCAAGACCAGAAAATCAATATTGGTTTGGAAAATAGTTAATACTCCCTTTCCTTCCGACCCCAATATTCTGGTGATGAAAATGCCAGAAAGTATCCCGAAAAACAGATTTGGAAATTGGGTAAGGAAAGTGTAGAATATGTTTTTATTGAGAGAACTCATCAAATTTGAACTGGTTCATTTGTATCCTTTAAAGAGTGATTTAACAAATAATAAATAAATCAAATTACATGCACTAATTAAAAGAAAGGGGTATGCAATGGCAAGATATCTGTATTCTTTCATTTTGAAACTAAAAATGAAATACAAATATTAAATAAGCACATACTATTGCCAGCTATAAGCATAATGTTTTTCATCCTCTTTTCTTGTGCGCTTTCAAGTTCTATATTTCTGATTGTTCCGCGAATATTTTAGTATGCCAAACAAATTTAGAAATTGGGTGATAAAAGTGTAGAATATGTTTTTTATTTAACGACATTTATGAGGGCTGTATATTTTTTCACCAGTTCTGATATTATTATAACAAGGCCAACAATTAAAAATGGATATGAGGGAGCAAAATATCTAAATTCCGAAGCATTGTAGATTATTGGAAAAAAAAGAATAAGCAGCAATGGGACTGTAGCTGCTATGTAACTGTATGGGTGCTTAATAGCTAAAACTATAAGCCCAATTGTTCCTGCGAGCAATGTCATATAATACATTAATGATTGAATTCCTTTCCACACAAGTTGCCAAGGATGATAACAAGGTGATGCTTTGTTAATCGGCATATAGTATGAACCACTGTGGAAAAGGAAAGATTTTACTGATATTATTTTAGAAAGAACGTAGTATCTGAAGGGCTGGTATTCCTTATAGGCAKRTGTTAACTTGTTAAACGCAYGGTAAACAGARTCMTCTAATTGCAAAGAAGGAGATTTTTGATATTCTACATATAAATCCTTGACTTGTTCTATATCAACCATTGAATATCCATCACAAAAGGCGTAGTCAGGAAATTCAAATTCGCATGGCAGATCGTCTTTTGGTTCAAAGAAACACGCGGCACTTCTTTTATCCCAAAATACAATRCTGCCACCCCATGCCTTMAGAAAACCTCTATATGCAAGATCTGCCTTAGAATAGTTAGCTCCACCAAAAAAATCTGAAAATGGCATAAATCGGTTAAATTTTTTCAGGTTTCTTATTGTGTAAGGGAGTGTAAGAATAATGAGTGGTATTGCCATTATAAAAGTATATTTAGCAATGAGGTGGAACTTTTTCTTTAGAGAAATTAAAAACTGTATGCCTAATATTAGATATAGTAGTCCGAAATACGGTTTAAGTAGGGTTACAAAGCATAAAAAAATACTAGCGAAGAATAAATAACGAATCTTTTTCTGTGTTAGGAAATAATAAAAATGACAAAAGAAAATGACTAAAAAGCTTATTGACAAGCTCTCAGTTAGCAAGTGATTGGCCCAATGAGTTGCATCAAGACCGACAAGTAAGAGGCAATAGGTGAGCCAAAACGCTTTGATATTATTTAATAAATGCTGGGTTAGCTTGGCTAGAAACAAAATGGCAATTGTTTCAAATACTATTTGCAATAAAACAACTAAATCGTAGGAAAGAGTTTGTGAAAATAGTTGTCGAAACAAATAATAAGGTATGCCATAATAAGGAGCCCTACCTGTGTATATTTTCTCTCCATTTTGCCCAATTGTGGAATACTCGCCATGCTGAATGTAATTGTCAATTGGTTCTAAATAAGACGATGCGTCACCTGTATAGCAGGCAAGTTCTGTATTTCCCAAACTTGGGGCATAACACTTTTGTAAATAAGATAAATACCAACAGGTAGCTAATTTTATCACGAATGTAATTAGGAAAAGAACAAGGATTCGTTTCTTTACTTGCATATGGATGCTTTGTAAAATGCCAATATCTTCTCACATACTTTGTGAACATTGTTGACTTGCAATTCATAAAACACCGGCAATCGTAGTAAGCAATTTGCATAATATTCGCAATTTGGAAGTTCTCTCCCATCATGTTTATCTTTATAGAAAGGGCTTTGGTGTAAGCTCAGATAATGAAACAAGGCATTGATATCGTTATTGGATAAATGTTCAATTAATTGTGTCATCTCGTTGTGATTATTACAAACCAGAAAGAACATATGGCCATTATTTGTGGCGTAATCATAGACATGCGGTAATCGAACTAATCCTTTTTCTTCCAACATTTTTAAGCCATCATAATATTGCTGCCAAATCCATATTCTTTTCTTTTGTATTTGCTCTAAGTTTTCCAATTGTGCATATAAAAAGGCAGCCACAATTTCTGATGGCAAAAATGACGAACCAACGTCAATCCAATGATATTTATCCACTTCTCCCCTCCAAAATGCAGCCCTGTTGGTGCCCTTTTCCCATATGATTTCCGCCCTCTCAATAAATCGTTCATCATTAATAATCAGCATGCCCCCTTCACCGGAAATTACGTTTTTTGTTTCATGAAATGAAAAAGCTCCCAAATGCCCTATTCCGCCAAGTGCCTTCCCTTTATAATAAGAGTCCACTGCTTGTGCAGCATCTTCGATAACCCATAGGTTGTATTTTTTTGCAATTTCCATGATGGCATCCATGTCACAAGAAATGCCTGCATAGTGAACGGGTACTATGACTTTGGTTTTTTCAGTTATTAAAGATTCTATCTTAGTTACATCTATATTGGGTGTTTTCACTTCACTATCTGCAAAAACTATTTTTGCTCCTCTTAAAACAAAGGCATTAGCAGTGCTTACGAAAGTATATGAAGGCATAATTACTTCATCACCTGGCTGAATATCTACCAAAAGAGCGGCCATTTCTAGCGCATCTGTACAGGAAGTTGTCAAGAGTGTTTTTTTAAACCCGTATTTATCTTCAAAGAACTTATGGCACAGCTGTGTGTATTTGCCATTGCCGGAAATCTTTTTGGAATAAACCGCATCGTAAATATAATGAGCTTCTTTGCCGGTTAAATGGGGTTTGTTGAAGGGAATGAATTCCATTCCACAAATGTATATTATACTTTTTTAAATTTGCATCTTAACTATTAATCCCGAGGCATTATCAAACTCAACAATCAAATTTATATTATTGGTGGTGGAACCCTAGCCAGGTTTATTATTGATATAATTGAAACCTCAGTAAATAGCAGATTTGAAATTGCAGGCATATTTGATGACGGATTTCCAACTCTTAAAGAAGTTAATGGAATCAAAGTGCTGGGGAACATGCTCAATATTGATCCTGATCAATGCCCTAATATTGTAATCGGGGTGGGTGACCCAAACACAAGAAAAAAAATGTATGAAGAAAAAATAAAATTAGGGTTTCAGTTTCCGTCTATTATTCACACAAACACAATTGTTTCATCCCATTCAACTATAGAAGACGCTGTAATCATTGGGCCATATTCAACTGTTTTAAGTGGTTCAACTGTTAAGAAAGGCGCTTGCTTACTAAGTTGTGTGAACATAAATCATGATATTGTAGTAAATAAATTTTCGTTAGTAGGAGCAAATGTTTCAATCGGCAATAATTCTATACTTGGCGAAGGATGCCACATCACTATGGGGAAGATTATCAAGCCAAACTCATCAATAGATGCCGGGTTGTATTATGAATGAATATTGTGGGCAGATTAATTAATAAACATAATCAAAGGTATGCGGTTGCTGCAAAGGATTTATTAAAAAAAAATCCGAAATGGGATTACCACATCCATACCACCTTTACAGATGGAAAAGCAACAATAGAGGAGTTAGTAAATCGGGCAATAAAAATTGGCCTAACCAGGATCATCTTTACAGAACACACCGAACCATGGATGGCAAAGGATAGTGACTGGTTTGGAGAATATGTCGAGCTAATCACTTATTATCGAGACAAACACAAAGGCGAAATAGAAATCTTTATTGGAATAGAAGCACCAGCAATTGATTACGAAAAAGGCCTTCAAATGACAGAGGAAATGGAGCGAAATACAGAATTTATTTTAGGTGCTGCTCACCGTTACCCCGATATGGGGAATAGGAAAGTAAAGGATTTAACAACAGAAGAAGCTGTTGAATTTGAATTTAACACGTTGATGGCGCTTTCCAATAATGACCGGATTGACTCCATCGCACATATTGGTGCTACTTGTGCAAAATATTGTGCTTCTTTTCCAATGGAACTGAGCAGAAAAATTATCCGGAATGCAACAAAAAACGGGATTGCAGTAGAAATCAATCATACTTACCACCGGCCTTTAACAAGTTTTCTCCAAGTTTGCATAGAGGAAAATGCTTATTTAACATTAGGGAGTAATGCACACCGCTTGCAAGATATTGGAAAGGTAAGCAAAGAACTGTCTGAAATTCACCCTTTGTGCTAAAACCATACGGTAAAATCCCAATCCTTGTTACTGCTGTAGGGGCTGAGCTATCTTTCGCAGTTATCAAAGCAATTCAGTGCAGCCAACTGAATTACAACTTGATCGGCTGTGATATATACAAAGATGTGGTTGGCAAATATTGGTGCGATCAATTTGAAAATGTTCCTCCGGCAAAAAACGAAGATGAATATATTCAAAAAATTGTTGAAATCGTAAAAAAAAACAAGGTTGAAATTCTCATTCCTATAGCTGACATCGAATTTTTTGTCTTATCAAAACTCAAACAGGAATTCAAAGAAAAATATGGCTGCCATATATTAGTAAACAGTGATCAAGAAATTCAACGGTTCAGTGACAAATGGCAGGCTTTTGAATGGTATAAAAAAAACGAAATACCAACACCTGAAACAGTTTTATGCCATAAAATAGAAGATATAAAAAAATCAATACACGGATGGTCTTTCCCCTGTATAATAAAGCCCCGAACTGGCGGAGGTTCTCGTCATATATACACTTGCTACTCAAAAAATGACATAGAAATATTCTTACCTGTAGTTCCTGAACCGATTATACAACAATACATAGACCCAATACGAAACGAAGAATTTACTGCCGGAACTTATCGAACTGCTGATAATAAGGTGCATGTAATTGTATTGAGAAGAACTCTTAAATTTGGCATGACCAATACTGCGGAAACAATCGGAAACCAAGAATTAGAAGCATTTTGCAAAGATGTTATTCTTAAAACAAACTTAATTGGCTCAAATAACATTCAGTTTAGAAATGGCAAGGAAGGGCCAAAAGTGATTGAAATTAATCCCAGATTTTCTGGGACAACAGGAATACGTGCTAATTTTGGGTTTAATGATGTTGAAATGTGGATAACAGAAGCTTTAAACTTAGGGAAAGTTAATCCGCCAAAAATAAAAAAAGGAAAAGTTCTAAGGTATATGGATGAGCTTTATGTATAATCATAGTGAGTCATGAAAGTATCTTTAATATCTCCCGTATACAACGAAGCTGATAGAATAGGAGAATTTATTACTCGTTCATCAAAAGCTTTATCTCAAATCACTAATGATTTTGAAATTGTATTGGTGAATGATTCCAGTACAGATGATACTTTAGCAACAATAAAAAAATTACTTCCGGATAATCCACGAGTAAAGCTAGTTCACCTCAATAAAAATTCTGGGCAACACATTGCCACTGCAATAGGATTAAAAAAAGCTGCCGGTGATTTAATATTTATGATGGATTCCGATCTTCAAGTGAATCCGGATTACATGATTGAATTCTATGAATTTGCAAAAAAGCAACCGGATTGGGATATAATAAGTGCATTGAGAATAAGTCGTTCAAAAGGATTAATGAGATCAGTTGGTTCCAAAATAGTTTCAGTTTTATTACAAAAGCTCACGATGTCAAAATTGAAAGATATTGGTTCTACGTTTAAACTTATCAATAGAGAAGCATTGAACAAACTACTTTCACATGATATATTAATTCAGAACATGCCCATTTTAATGATGAATTTAAACCTGTCTATTTTAGAATACCCAATAAAATATAATAATGTAAGTGGAAGCAATTACGGATTTAAAGACCTTTTTACAGCGCTCTTGCTTGCTTTTCTCAATTTCAGCACTGGACACAATACGCTGGTTTTTCTTATTTTTATGGGAGGTATTCTAAGTGCATTAGGCGTATTTGTTGTTTGTTTCATCATCATTTGGGGCATGATTAACCAAAATGAACTTCCAACCAATTACCTGATTTTCTTCCTGTTCATTTTCTTAATTGGCTTGCAGTTTATATTAATGGGAATCCTTGCATACAAGGTAGAACGGTTAAATAAAAACCTTGACTTTAGAAGAAATATGGAGCAAAGAGCGGAGTATGTTGATTGATCCGCAGAAATTGATATATGCTGGCAGAGGTTCAACTGCGCTATGGGCGATTCTAAAGGCACATAACTCATCTTCATCCAATGGAAAAATACTTGTTCCTGCAAATATTTGCGAAATTGTCATTCCCATAATAAAAAATGCGGGAATGAAACCTGTATATTACGATGTCGATCCAATTCAGGGCAATGCAGACATTAATCATATACAAGATGCTTTTACTGGCGATGAAAAAATATTGTTAGCTGTTCATAATTTCGGAACTCCACTGCCTATTAAACAAATTGCTGTTTGGGCCAAAAATCAAAATGTATTTCTTATTGAAGACGTGTGCAACGCACTTGGAGCCAACTATGAAAATAAACCATTGGGCACATTGGGAGATGCAGCTATTTTCAGTTTTGGCTATGCGAAAATTATTGAAAAAAAAACCGGAGGTGCTCTGTTAATCAAAAATAATAAGTTAAAAAAGGTAGTCAACAATACCCTAACCACACTGCCAATTTATAACAGTCAACATCATCATTTCGATCAAAAATTCCAAATCAAACTAAAAGAAATCAGAAAAGACGCTCGAAAATTCTCTCCAAAATTCTATGTTCCTCTTTATGAAGAATATGTAAATCACCTGTTTTATCAAATAAACCAAGAATTAATAACAGAAATTCAACAAGATATGGAAACGTTGCAGGAAAATATTGATAGAAGAAAACAAATTGCAACAGGATATAGAGAAAAGATTACCAACCCATTGATACAACACAGAACACCTGTTGATGGCGAAATTTTTTGGAGGTATAGTATCTTGGCGGCAAACACAGAAATGAGAAATACTTTGATTCGCAAACTAAGAACAAACAACCTCTTGGCAAGCACTTGGTACCCTCCGGTCAATCATCTCTTCGAGAAAAAAGGCAATGAAAGTGATTTCAAAGGGGCGTATTTTTTCAGTCAAAGAGTGATTAATTTATTTGTAGATAAACGAGTAAACAAAGAAGCCATTGACAAAACCATAGATATAATCAATAATTTCAAATGATAATATCAATTATACAACCCTGTTTTGTGCCATGGCTGGGATACTTTGAGCAAATTGCCAGGGCTGATGTATTTGTCTATATGGACGATGTCCAGTACACCAAAAAAGACTGGCGAAACAGAAACCGCTTAAAATCACCTTATGGGATTAAAAACATTCATGTTCCTGTACAAAAGCCAAGCAGAGATACTTTATTAATGGATGTCTTGATTTCATATAACGAAAACTGGGAAGATACGTTTCTGAATAAATTAAGAGAATGGTATAAAACCACCAAATATTTTGATGAAATATACAATCTAATAGAGGCTCCTGTTCTTAAAAAGTATGAAAAACTGGTTGATTTTAATTACGATTTAAACCATCAAATCCTACAACATATGGGAATAAACACCCCTATATATTTCACTTCAGATATACCAAGAAAATCCAACGGAAAAAATGAACGAATTGTTGAAATTTGCAAACATCACCATGCAAACATGTTGTATGATGGCAAATCTGCTCAGAATTTTATAGAGATGCAGCTATTTCGAGAAAATGGAATTGAAGTAATTTTCCAAGATTATAAACACCCGTCATACACACAACTTTGCGGGACGTTCGCTCCTCAACTTTCAATTATCGATTTATTAATGAATACCGGAAAAGAAGCACAAGAAATTATTTTGTCAAGCCCTGTTTCCGGTAAATTATTAAAGCAAACCGCATGAGAAGGTGTCCCGTATGTGATAGCGTTGAGTGGGATAAATTTTTTGCTACCCACACAGACAGAATAATGACAGGTGATCAGCGTATTGGCAGTGGAAATCTCAACAAAATAATTTGCAAAAATTGTGGAACAGTTGCAAATAAAGACCCATTTACCAATGAAGAATTAGAATTATTATATGGCAAAGAATATGAACTCAACACACTGGGGCGGGAAGAACATTTGTTTTTTACAAAAAACGGTCCTGTAGCTCGCTCACAGGTGTTCTGTGATTGGATTCAGCCTCATTTTCCGAAACAATTTGAAACCTTAATTGAAATAGGTTGCGGAGAAGGGCGACTGCTGGAAAAGATAAAAAAATCATTTTCAAATAAAAACATAAAGGGTTTTGACGGAAGCCATAAGGCCGTTACACTGGGAAAAGCTAAGGGACTAAATATAACTCAAAAACTGATTTTAACAGAAAAAGATGCGGTGCCCAACTCAGATGTAATTCTGTTAATAAATGTAATCGAGCATATTGAGAATATTCCCGGAATAATTAAAACCTTGATAGAGGCATTAACCGAAAGAGGAAGAATTATTTTTTGCCTGCCAATTCAAGATTATGGAGGCTATGATTTGGTATTTGCTGAACATGTCTGGCATTTTACAGTCAACCATATTATTGCATTATTGCATAAAAATGGTCTCAGAGTTATTCATGCTGAAAGCAATCATCCAATTAATCATGGAATTGGGCTTTTTGTGTGCGAAAAAGGGATAACTAAAAATATACCCACACCAAAAGAACACAGGACACAAAAAAACACTATTAATTTTTGGAAATCCAGATTTGAAAAACTTAACGATTGGTTAATCAATCAGAAATTTGAAAAAATAGCTGTTTTCGGTAGCGGAGAAGTTTTTACACTTTTCCTCACCTTTACTTCACTTGGTGACCAAAACATAGTTGCATGCATTGACGAAACACCATCAAAAATTGGCACAAAAAAACATGGTATTCCAATTTATAATATTGATTGGCTTGAAGCTAATGTGGTTGAAGCTGTTTTTCTTGCTATTAACTCCAAATATTATGAACAGGTAGAGAACAAGTTAAAACAATATGATGTAGGGATTTATCCCTTAATTAGTTAAGATAAATTCCACATTGAAAATACAATTACGAAAAGTGCCAACTTTTAGACTATTTTTTGCGTATAAACCTGACATGATTCAAAAATTAGTGTGTAACAAAAAACAAAAAAGCGTTTTCGCGGTTTTTATTCTTGTTTTTTTTGCAAAGTTCATTTTAGCACAAAATGTTTCGTTGGTGTTTCCTAAAGATAACTACTTCATTAACGATACAACCATTAATTTTATTTGGGACAAAGACACGGCAGCTGTTAGCTATGAGTTGCTGTTAGCTAAAGATAGTATTTTCACTGATATAACCACCAATCCTACTGGCATAACCGGTAACTCCTTTCAGTTTGATTCGCTAATTCTTGGCCAAACGTATTATTGGAAAGTGAGATATTTTGACGGAAGCAGTAACTCGCTGTGGTCTGATACTTTTCAATTTACAGTTTTTGTTCCAATAATTATTCCCAATCTTAAACTTTGGTTGAAAGGAGACAGCGTGACAACCACTAACGGAAAAGTAACCCTTTGGAAAGACAACTCTGGAAATGGAAATAATGCCAGCCAAGCAGATACTACAAAAAGCCCAACTCTTCAATTATCAGAATCGCTATTAAATGATTATCCTGTTTTGGAATTCGAAGGTGCTAATGTTATTGATGATCAAATGGATTTTTCGACTATAACAAACATTCGTTCATGTTTTTTTGTAGTTAAACAATTTTCAAGTAATCCAGACTTTGCTCCTATAATAGGGCATTCAGCAACATTTGATTTTATTGGAGGAGCTGGAAGTTCTTTATTTGGGCCTTTTACAAGTTCTTCCATTAAAAATGGATTGTTTTTTGAAAATGGTATATCCATTAGCCCCTTATCTGTCTTCAAACCTGATGACTATTCAATTTTATCTTTGTTAACTACAGGAGATGTTGAATCCAACAATATTGCAGCAGACAGGAGCTTCAGAACATGGGATGGAGCCTATGCAGAAATCATTGTTTATTCCGATTCATTAGCTGATTCAAACCGAACAAACATAGAATCATATCTTCGCTACAAGTACGCTCCGCCAATAAATTTAGGTGCTAATGTAACGGTGCTATGTAACGCGCCTTATACCGTGGATGCAGGTAATGGGTTTGTGAACTACATTTGGTCAACCGGAGCAACTACTTCGAGTATAACTGTTACTCAAAATGATACAGTTTCTGTTATCGTTACAGACGTTTTTGGATTTACATCTTCCGATACAATAAATATTAGCGGTTTTACCCCTCCTCCTTCGATTAATGTGATGTCTGATACAACAATATGTCTTTGGGATACCATCATTTGGAACCTTGGTTTGGGCAGTAATTATGCCTATTTGTGGCAAGACAGTTCGACAGATACACTAATAAAGATCAGTACTGCAGATAGCTATTACGTGCAATTTACTGATACAGCAGGATGTATTTTTAATTCAGATACTGTAGTAGTAGTAGTAGATTCATTTCCAGCCATAGCTGGTTTAGGGCCTGATGATTCTCTGTGTTCAGGCAATTCCATTGGATTGCTAACCGGAGCCGGCAGTGCGGTAACTTACGCTTGGAATACAGCAGAAGACAGTTCCCTGCACGTAATAGACACTTCAGGGTTATATATAGTAACAGTTACCAATTCCTTGGGTTGCCAGTCCATAGACAGCATTAATATCATTATAAAGGGCATAGCTCCTGCATTTAATACAACATTTACCGATTCAATATGCCGGAATGACATCAATGTATTTACAGGTATCACAATAGATAGTATTGTATCATGGCAATGGATATTTGGAACAGGAGATACCCTAACCTCCATCAATTCAAATACGACTTACTCCTATGATACCAGCGGAGTTTTTCAAGTTGAGGTACTTGCCACCGATACTAATGGTTGCACAGGAGTAACGCAAGACAGTATAACAGTATATGGTCTTCCCACTGTACAATATTCGGTGAGTACAGATAATGTGGGAGTGCCAATTGTGTTTACAGATGCAAGTATACCAAGCGCAGGAGATTCAATCACATCATGGCAATGGACAATAAGCAGCAGTTATAACAACAGCCAATCCACTTTTGTGCGCACCTTTGATTCGGTGAGCAATTATTTGGTGCAATTGGTCATAAATACTTTTCAAGGCTGTTCAGACACATTAATTGACACGTTAAGTATTTTACCTCCGGCTCCTCCCGTATTGATTTCTCCTTCTGATGGCGATGTTGTATACGACTCGCCAGTGGACTTGGAGTGGATATATAGCTTAGGTAATGATACCTTTATTTTGGAAATTTCATTTGATAGTTTGTTCATTCTTGCTCCCGAGTTTATGGATACGGTTTACGGAAAAATCTACCAATATACCATTGGCCTGCCCGATACAAGCTATTATTGGAGGGTGAAAGGCCAAACAGCTTGGGGTTATTCTCAATGGTCTTCGGTTTATCGTTTTCAATACAAAGACATTACAACCATAGGCGGCATGCAATTGTGGTTGCGCAGTGATTCAGGTGTTACATTAAATGTAAACGATGTAGCTCAATGGCAGGACTATTCAGGAAATAACCTGTTAGTCGAGCAGTCCATAACTTCTGAGCAGCCTGCATTTGTAGATTCAATCAATCTTTTAAATAATTATGGGGTATTACGATTTGATGGATCAGGTAAAAATTTGGATTTAAGCACACTGAGTTTATCAGGCTTAAGCATTTTTTCTGTAGCAAAGAAACAAGCAATGGGAAATAATTTAACTGTTTTGGGTGGTTCCGGCACTGTAAGCTTTGTAAATTTTAGCGATGACATAACCTATCTTATATTAAATGCTTCAGGCTCAATACCCTCAATTAATGGAGGAGACATGACTCAATATTCTATTATTTCAGGACTTCATGATAATGTGAATTATCAACTGTTTGTAAACGGTATTTCCAAAGGTAGTGCAGGATATAATGAGTCTGGTAGTTTCAATACAATCGGTGATAGGCAGAATGGAACAGCATCTACAACTGGTGACATAGCTGAGATTATTGTCTTTAACAGTGCTTTGGATAGCTCCAATAGAGAATCAATAGAAAATTATTTGCATGCAAAATATGCGCCACCGGTAAATTTAGGCCCTGATGTTTTGGTGTGTGATACAACTCCGTATATTGTAGATGCGGGCGATCGTTTTGTAAGCTACATTTGGTCAACTGCACCTACAGATACAACAACTGATTCCACTATAATAGTTAATACACCGGGAACATATTGGGTGAAGGTTCAGGATGTATTTGGTTTTTGGTCTTCCGATACAATAGAAGTATCTGCAATTCGCCCTGATGTGGTGATTAATAATATTTCGAATACAACCTTGTGTGTAGGGAATTCGATATTATGGAATATATACATAGATAGTACATACGCATATTATTGGCAAGATAATTTAAATGATTCTTCTTATTTTATTGATAAGCCCGGGATATATTATGCAAGAATTATTGATACCTCAGGTTGCATCTTTTATTCTGACACCATCACCATCACCATCGACTCTTTTAACATTACTGCTGGTTTCGACAACATTGCAGATACTTCATTATGCCAAGGCAACTCACTGAGCATTGTCAGCGGTGCATCACAAGCGGTAAGCTACCAATGGTCAACTACCGACACAATACCCGTCATCACAATCAGTTCAGCCGGCTTGTACGAAGTTACAGTCACCGATTCCATTGGTTGCACAGCCATTGATTCAATTAACGTGAACATAAAAGGCGTTGCACCTATTGCTTTATTTATATCAAATAATTCTTGTTTTGGCGATTCAGTTGGCTTTACTGATAATTCATATCCCAATGATACCATCAGCAATGTTGTGGATTGGCAATGGAATTTCGGTGATAACTCAACAGACTCAGTCCAAAACCCATCACATTTATACACATATACCGGAACTTATACGGTTACATTAACCGTAACCACTGATTCAACTTGCAGCAACTCAACTTCAAACAATGTAACTGTTTTTGGATTGCCACAGGCTAATTTTGAAATTACTACCTCACCCCTTTGTTCAAATGTAATATTAGATTTTACGGATAATTCTGTGGTTGCAGATACGGGATTGGCTTCATGGAATTGGGATTTTGGAGACTCGGGCCTGGCTAATGTGCAAAAACCAACACATATTTATAATTCCGGTGGAGTATTCACAATTCAATTAATCGTAAGTGACTCCAATGGCTGTCTTGACACAACCATCAAAAACTACACAATCAACGAATCACCTGCTGCTGATTTTTACGCACAATCGGCCTGTAAAAATGCCCCCATCATCTTTAGTGACAATTCCTATCCAGCCAATACGGGTTGGACTTGGTCTTGGGACTTTGAAAATGATGGGACGCAAGATGCCAGCACTTCTAATCCAACACATATTTACACTGCTCCGGGAGTTTATATAACCCAAATGACTGTAACTGATCTGAGCGGCTGTTTCGATACCACGACAAAAACAGTGGAAGTTTACTACAATCCTGTCGCAGGATTTACGGGGCAAGATGTATGCATAGATGTTCCATTTACCTTTGAAGATACCACATCAATACAAGGCAGCAGCATTGCTTCATGGGCTTGGAAAGCAATTAATACACTCCCGCTTCAAACAGCAAATGATTCAACTGCCACATTTACTTTTTCAGAAACCACAGCCCAGTTTTACGCTGAATTGATCGTTGTTTCTGCACAAGGATGCAAAGATTCAATCACCAAGGAAATTACTGTAAACGAAAACCCAACGGCAGATTTTGCAATTACTTCTGAAATATTGGGTGCGCCAATAAATGTAGAGTTTCTGAATTTATCATCTGGAGAAGCAACTTGGCAATGGAATTTTGGGGATTCATCGGCACTTGATACTAATGAAAACCCCTCACATAATTATGCTCAAAACGGGCAATACGAAATTTGGCTCACTGCTTACAATCAAAACGGTTGCATAGATTCAGTTGCTCAGAGTATCAACATTTCTGACCCGATTTACGATTTAGCTGTGATGAATTGCTCGGTAAATGAAAATAATAACTTTATGAGTATTTATGCCCAAGTGTACAACTTCGGCAACCGAGATGTTACTGTTTTTGAAATCACTGTCGAGTCTTCTAATGGCAATTCCGTGAAGGAAACACCAATGGATACAATCAAGGCAGGTGAAAATACACTCTATGAATTTATGGCAAAATTTGAGTTGAACAATGGTGAATTGCCCGATGTGGTCTGCGTGAAAGTTGCAAATCCAAACTACCAGACAGATGCAGATCCAACCAATGACGAATGTTGTATTTCAAATGCCAATGAGTTCAAAATCACAGAATTTTACCCCAATCCCGTTAGTGACCAATTAAATCTCGAATTTGTAATTCCACAGGACGGGCCAGTGCAATTGCAGATATACAATGACATTGGGCAAATTATGCGAAACATTGAAATAACTGCAACAGAAGGCAGAAATTTTCTGCTCATCAACACGGTAGATTTCAGCTCAGCTACCTATGTAGTTCGTTTGAGCTATGGCAAAAATTCAGTCGTCAAGTCATTTTTTAAACAAAAATCTGATTGACGCAATAATTTTCTGAAAAGCGAGTTAAGGGGACATATCACTGTTCTTACGTGGATGGCCTGTAATCAAAACAGTTTTAAAATCCCCTCAATTGTGCTATTTTTGCACTCTTTCTTAATAAATACTTCATTTTGAACATCAGGTTTGGCATAGTCGGTTGCGGGTACATTGCCAATAGGCACGCAAAACATATTTTGGAACATCCCAAAGCAGAACTTGTTGCTGCTTATGATATTAAGGAGGAGAAAACGCAGCAATTTTGCCAAGAAAACAACACAACGGGTTGCAGCTCTTATGAGCAATTGCTTGCCAGCCATGYAGACATTGTAGTGATTTGCACGYCCAATGGCACGCACTTTGAAYTGTCCGTTGAGGCGYTGAATGCAGGCAAACATATTTTAGTGGAAAAGCCGATGGCGCTCAGCAAAGATGATTGCATAGAAATGATTGAAGCGGCTGAAAACAACCACCGAGAGATTTTCATAGTAAAGCAAAACCGTTTCAATCCACCCATTCAGCAACTCAAAGAGTTGCTTACCCAAAAAAAATTAGGTAAGATTTACCTGGTTTCTGTGAATTGTTTCTGGAACAGAAACGCAGCATATTATCAAGATTCCGACTGGAAGGGCACACTTGACATGGATGGTGGCACGCTTTTCACCCAATTCAGCCACTTTGTTGATATCCTCTATTATTTATTTGGAGATATTACAGATATCAAAGGAGAAATAATCAATGCTGGCCACTCCGGCTTGATTGAATTTGAGGATACAGGTGCCTTTACGTTTCGGTTTACAGAAGGAGGGTTGGGTAGTTTTGCTTTTACCACCGCATCTTACGATCAAAACATGGAAGGTTCCATCACGGTCTTTGCCGAAAAAGGCGCTATCAAAATTGGTGGGAAATACCTCAATACCATTGACTACCAGCGCACCAACGGATTCGGTATTAACGATGTACCTCAGTCCAATCCGGCCAACAATTACGGGCACTATGATGGCTCCATGTCTAATCACGATCAAGTGATAAACAACGTGGTGGAAGTACTCAATAGCCGCGAAAAAATCATGGCCAGCGCCTACGAAGGCATGAAGGTGGTGGAAATGATTGAAAAGATGTACCTCTCCGTGAAAGAAAAAGAATTGGTTGCTTGATTTGTCTTTCAGTAGTCAATTTATTGGTCATTCAGTAGTTTTACCACCGAATAACGTGAAGCCTCAACGGGGCAAGCAAATGACCACCGAATTATAACGAAATGGAACTCGTCTTCGCCACTAATAACCCCCACAAACTTCAGGAAATACGTAGCATTCTCAGTCAACATTTCGAGCTAAAAGGCCTTAAAGACATCTGCTGCAATGAGGAATTGCCCGAAACTCAACCTACAATTGAAGGCAATGCTTCGCAAAAAGCATTTTATGTTCACAAAAATTACGGAGTCGATTGTTTTGCTGATGACACAGGACTTGAAATAGAAGCGCTGGGCGGAAATCCGGGTGTGATGTCTGCTCGTTACGCTGGTGAGCAATGCAGTTTTGAAGATAACATGAATAAAGTGTTGAACGAAATGCAAAGCATTGAAAATCGCAAGGCATGTTTTAGAACCATCATTTCATTAATAATAGACGGCAAAGAACATCAATTCGAAGGCCGAGTTGATGGCATTATTTTAAAGGAAAAGAGGGGAGAAGAGGGTTTCGGATATGATCCTATTTTCGCCCCTGTTATTTCTCCCTCAAATGGGGAGATGTTTAAAGATCACATGGAGCTTTCATTCGCTGAAATGCCATTGGAAGAAAAAAACCGCATCAGCCACAGAGGCAGGGCAGTTAGGAAACTGAATGAGTTTCTTACTGCTAACTTCCAATCACTTCCTCAACAGAAGCGGTAAATAAGTCTTTTAATGAAATGCCGTAATGTCGTGCCATTTTGGGGACTAAACTCGCATCGGTGAGGCCGGGCACGGTATTCACTTCTATCAAATACAATTCGCTTTCTTTCAATATATAATCAATGCGAACGATGCCCTTACATTGGAGCTGGCGGTAAATCAACTCGCTGGTTTTCTCGCATTTCTTGGAAATTTCATTCGAAATTCTTGCAGGAGTGATTTCTTCGGTTTGGGCATCTATATATTTGGCTTCGTAATCAAAAAATTCTTTTTTGCTGACGATTTCGGTAACACCCAACGTGGTGATTTTTCCGTTAAGATTTGTAACACCGCAAGTGAGTTCGGTGCCATTTATGAATTCCTCAATAATTATTTCATTGTCTTCTTTAAATGCCTTTTCAAGAGCAGTGGGCAGTTCATCAGCATTTGCAACCTTTGAGATGCCTATGCTTGAACCGCCATTGTTGGGTTTTACAAAGCAAGGCAAGCCGGTTTTTTCAACGACTGCTTCTATATTGATTTCTCCATCTTTCTGTAAAACCACTGATTTTGCCATTGCAATTTTGGTTGGTTTGAGAACTGCCTTGCAAATAGCTTTGTTAAAAGTAATAGCTGAAGTGAGTACGCCACTGGAAGTATAAGGAATACCCAGCATGTCGAAATAGCCTTGCAATTTGCCATCTTCTCCCGGTGTGCCATGTATGGCGTTGAATACACAATCAAATATGATTTTTTGTTCGCCAACAATGCAACTGAAATCATCTTTGTTAATTTGGAATTCTTGTCCGTCAACAATCATTTTCCAATCAAACCCAATTATGATTACTTTGTATGCGCTGAACTTTTTTACATCCAAATGTTTGAGCACTGCATCTGCACTTTGTATTGAAATTTCATATTCTCCCGAGTTCCCTCCGCAAACAACTGCTATGTTTTTTTTGGTGTTCATGTATTTCTGTTCTGATAACTAATTTACACTTGCGTTCCAAAAATATTGCAATTTCTATCTTTGCCACCTTTGATCAGATAATTTTTTTAAACATTCTCCGTTAATTATATCTTCTGAGCCTTCTCAAATGAAAAGCTTCATCCGTGTTTTCGGGATTAATGCACTCGTTGCGGTAGTCGTAATTGGCGCACTGCTTTGGGGAGTATTTCATTATCTCAATGTTTACACGCTTCATGGTGAATCCATTACCGTGCCTGATTTCAAAGGGCTTAAAATAGAAGAATTGGATGATTTTGTGCGGGATAAAACAGTGCGCTTCGAAATCAGCGATTCTACGTACAACCGAAAATTGCCGAGAGGTGTGGTGATTGACCAAAACCCCAAGCCCAATACGCAAGTAAAGGAAAGTCGCAAAATTTACCTTACAGTGAATCGTAAAATTCCCGAAATGGTGACTTTGCCCGAATTGGAAGATGCATCGCTCAAACAGGCCATTTCCATTCTCGAAACCTATACGTTAAAGGTAGGCAAAAAAATCCTCGAACCGGCTGAATGTTCAGGGTGTGTTTTAAGAGTTGAAAAAGATGGGAAAGAGTTAAAGCCTGGAACAAAAATTGAAAAATATGCCTCCGTTGATTTGGTGCTTGGGCAGGGCGAAAGTGATGAAATGATTCCTGTGCCTAATCTTATGTTTCTCACTAAGCAGGAATTAGAAGACAAATTGGGTTCGAAAATGCTTAACACCACTATTATTTTTGAAAAAGGCTGTAAAACCGAGCAGGATTCGTCCTTTGCATTGGTTTACAATCAAATGCCCCCCCCCGGACAAGATGCCATGATAAATCTCGGCAGTTCGGTGAATGTGTGGCTTACTTGCAGCAGAAGTAAATTGGAGGAAATTATACCAGATTCGCTCAGTTTTAAGTTGAAAAATATCTGATAAATGAAGTTAAAACTGTATTTCATTTTTTGGTTGTTCACCAGTGTTTTATGTAGCTTTTCACAAGATGAAGTGCTGGAAGCCATACCTTACAATTACCAATTGTTAGGTAAAACCCCAGCTACAGAAAAAAGCCGCAGCATTGATGTGATTATCCATTACATCAAGGACACCATTCAACTACCGTTTGTAGATGATTTTTCGTTGGATAAAATCAAAAGGTACGATGCAAAAATCACGGACGCTAACATCATTGACTCGGCATGGGTAAAATTCAAAGTGGACGGTGCTGCGTCCGATAGCGTGGCCTTTATGTGGGACACAACCTACATGTATGTTTACAATACCGATAGCAATGCTTACGATGTTTTTCCCAACACTCCCATGTCCATTGAGTGGTTCACCAATTTTGATGATCTGCTTAACCCCGTAAAAATCGATACAGTGTGGCCTCCCTACACGGTGATTGACGATCAGGGCATTCTTACCGTATTGAGTTTAACGCCCGATTCAGTAGATTACAATTTTGATACGGTGTATTTCGTGCCTGCTGAAGGCAAGGCAGCCCTTTGGCAGGATACAGCAGCATTTGTATACATCAACAATACATACGGCATTGACCCCATTACTATTGGCGTTGCAACGTTTGATGGTGTTGACCATAGAGGAATGCCCTACGATTTTACCATTCCCAGTGCATACGGATTGGCCGATGTGCTTACTTCCAAGCCCGTTTTTTTGGGAAATCTGCCTACAGATTCGAGCGTAATTTTGAGTTTTTACTACCAACCACAGGGCAACGGCAACGTGCCCGATGCAGAGGATTCCATTGCATTGGAGTTTTATGCACCGGCACTCGATGAGTGGCGCTGGATGTGGAGTATAAAAGGAGAGCAGATAAAGGCCTTTGTGCAGGTAAAAATCCCAATAACCAATACTATCTTTTTACTAGATGGTTTTCAGTTTCGATTTAAAAATTACGCCACTCTTTCAGGAAATTTCGACCACTGGAATTTAGATTATGTGCATCTGGATAAAAACCGCAGTATGACGGGGGAAGTAATTACTGACGTGGGCTTTGTCTATCAGCCACCGTCATTGGTTAAATCTTATACTGCCATGCCTTGGAGACATTACATGCTCGATTCCTCGGCCAATCTTGTTGATACCAATGCCCTGTATTTGAGAAATCTGGGTGATGAGTCGAGAAAAGTAACAAGTTACTACAATGTTTTTAATGAAAATAACAGTTTGATATATGTTGCTGACGCTGAAGAAAAAACAGACTTCAACCCGGGGCTTGACGACATGAAAATGACGGTGCATGATCCTGTAGTTGATACGAATATTTTTACATTAAACACGAACGAAAGAGCTGTGTTTGAAATTAAAAATTATATTGATGTTACTCCCGATGATAATAGAGAAAACGATACTGTTATTTATTATCAAAACTTCGACACCTACTACGCCTATGATGACGGATCAGCCGAAAAGGTTTATGCCCTCACGGGTTATGGGGCAAAGCTGGCATACAAATTTACCGTAGATGTGATCGACACGCTCAAAGGCGTATATTTTTATTTCCCGCAAACCATAGAAGATGTTACACTTTACGAGTTTCAGTTGGTGGTTTGGAAGTCGCTCAATCCCGAGCAAGAATTGTATCGTAGCGGTCTGTTCAAACCCAATTACAATGACAACAATTTTATTCGTTACGAAATTGACGATCCGTTGGTGTTGAGTGGCACATTTTATGTGGGCTGGGAGCAATTGACGCAAAACAAAATTTACCTAGGCTTTGATGAAAACAATAAACATCAGGATAAGATTTTTTATAACACCACCGGAAATGCTGCTGATTGGACCAACACTTTTTTTGATGGTGCGCTTACCATTCGCCCCGATTTTGGCGTGCCGCTACCTATCGCATCAATAAGGCAGGTGAAAGAGCAAGCGTTTTCTTTTGATGTTTATCCGAATCCGAATGATGGAAATTTTAAATTAAGAATGAGGAATGAGGAATTTCACGATACAGAAGTTGTAATTTACAACATATTAGGTGAGACAGTGTACCAATCAACAATCAGCAATCAACAATCAACCATTAATCTTTCCGCACAGCCACCGGGTATTTACTTTGTGAAACTTGTTCTGAGCGATAGCGAAGGAACCAACAACCAAAACACTAAAAAAATCATCATTTCCCGATAACTTTCATCTTGCCAGAAGAACACGAAATACACGAAGAGCAGGAACTTTACGAGCACTACCAAATTGCGGCTGACAAAGGACAGCAGCTACTGCGCATTGACAAATTTCTTTCGGATAGGATTGAATCATCGCGCAACAGGATTCAAAATGCAGCCAAAGCAGGAAGCATTTTGGTGAATGGAACTCCCATCAAACCCAATTACAAGGTAAAACCCTTTGATGATATCTCCATCGTATTGCCTTATCCGAAAAGAGAACTCGAACTCATTCCCCAAGACATTCCGCTCACAATTGTTTATGAAGACAACGATTTAGCGATCGTCAATAAGCCTGCAGGCATGGTAGTGCATCCCGGCTACGGGCACTATACGGGAACATTGGTCAACGCGCTCATTTATCATTTTGAAAATTTACCAGACTTAAAATTTAAAGCTCAAAATCCTGAACTCGCTTCTCGTCCTGGCCTTGTGCATCGCCTCGACAAAGACACCACCGGTCTGATGGTAGTGGCCAAAAATGAAGTGGCCCAAACCCACCTAGCCAAGCAGTTTTTTGACAGAACTGTACAAAGAAAATACATGGCTCTGGTTTGGGGAGATATGAAGGATGATGAAGGTAAAATAGAGGGTAATATCGGTCGCAGTTTGAAGGATCGCAAGGTTTTTCAGGTTTGGGGAGACGAAGAAAAAGGCAAACATGCTGTAACGCACTACAAAGTACTGGAGCGCTTTGGCTATGTAACGTTGGTGCAGTGCCGGCTCGAAACAGGTCGCACCCATCAAATTCGCGTGCATTTCAAGCACATTGGCCATACCCTTTTTGGCGATTTTTTTTACGGAGGTGATAAAATCTTGAAAGGCACCACCTTCACTAAATACAAGCAGTTTGTAGAAAATTGTTTTAAAATTCTGCCGCGCCAGGCCCTGCATGCTAAATCGCTTGGGCTGGTGCATCCTTCTACAGGAAAAGAAATGCCTTTCGAATCGGAATTGCCCGATGACATGCAGCAAGTACTTGGAAAATGGAGGAAATATACGGCAGCGAGATAATCAACCCACCACCTCATACGCTTCCTTCAGCCAGTTGAGCAATTGCCTGTCCACCTCTTTGGGGCTTTCGATCCGTACGTAGTGCGCCACCCTGTTTTTTGACAAGCGAAAGGTTTTGTAAACCGGAAACTCGTCCATTTTATCTTTGAGCATAAACTCAATGTCAAGCCATTGTTTTTTGGGCTTCAGTGCCAAAAAGGTACTGCCTCTTCGTAACAAAACAGCAGATTTCACAGCTTCCACTTTGGATTTACCAAGCGTGGCTGCAAACGCTATTATTTTGGCGTATGCCTCAGTTATATTGGGCGCTTGCCCTCAAGAAGCTTTTCTGCATCGCCTTGCAAGCAGGAGTGCCATTGGTTGGGTGTTTTGAACGCGCGTTGACAATGGGGGCAGGTCCAAGGCATGGTGCCGATTTAATAAGCCCTTACTCTTTCCTCCTCAAATTCAACTTCGCTGTAATCCTGAATCGTGTCGTAGAGCGTGCCGCGCTCAATGGGATGGCGGCCTGCTTCTTTGATGAGGGTAACAATTTCTTGCGTAGTCATTGCTGGCGTTTGCTCTTCCGCCCCTGCCATCGAGTAGATTTTAGTGCTGTCGTCAATGGTGCCGTCAATATCGTCCACTCCGTAAGCGAGCAACATTTGGGTGGTTTCCCTGCCAATCATTGGCCAATAGGCCTTGAGGTGGTCGAAATTATCCATGAAAATACGCGCCACGGCATAGGTTTTCAAATCTTCGATAATTGAACATTCGGTTATGTGCGACATTTGGTTGTTTTCATTGCGGAATTTCAAAGGAATAAATGTGTTGAAACCGCTTGTCTTGTCTTGTAGTTCGCGCAGGCGGTTCATGTGGTCAATGCGGTGCTCGTATTTTTCGATATGCCCGTAAAGCATCGTAGCGTTAGAAGGCATACCCACTTTGTGTGCCGTTTCGTGAATTTCGAGCCATTGGGCAGTGCTGCATTTGTCCGCGCAAATCTCGTTGCGTAGTTCTTCGTCAAAAATCTCAGCGCCACCGCCCGGCAACGAATCCTGCCCGTGCTCCTTCAAAATTTTCAGTCCCTCTTCATAGCTCACTTTTGCTTTGCGACACATGTATTCCAATTCCACAGCAGTGAATGCCTTCACATGAATGTCAGGCCTTATTTCTTTTATATTTTTAATCAGATTGGCAAAATAATGGAGTCCCATTTTGGGATGAACCCCGCCAACAATATGCACTTCGGTAACGGGTTTGTCATTGTAGCTCTTAATGATGTCGTAAATCTCATCTTCCGAGAGTTCCCACGCCTGGTAATCGCCACGCTCCCGTAGCTTTCTTGAATAAGAACAAAATGTGCAATCAAAAACGCAGAAGTTGGTCGGCTCAATGTGGAAGTTACGGTTGAAGAAAACAGAATCACCGTGTTTATTTTCCTTAATGTGATTGGCCAGAGCGCCCAGAAAACCAATTTCGCCCTCTTCAAAGAGCAATACCCCTTCGTCAAAGCTGATGCGTTCACCATCCAGCGCCTTTTTAGCGATGGCTTTCAGATCTTTTGATATAAAACTCGACTGAATGAGTTCGCTTGTTCCGTTGTTTTGCATACGGCTGCAAAATTACAGATAACCATTGAATAAAAAAGCCCCGCTTTTGGCAGGGCTTGTAATTGGAAGAATGCTTTGAAAACCCCGCTGTGTGCTTCTTTTCTCTGTATGGCCTGTGTTAATGTATTCTTAACAAAGAGTTCACAGAGATGCTTGAGTTTCACAGCGCCTTACTTGGTTTAATTACATTCGATATAACCTTTCAAGACTTTCTGCAATCAATTCTGGATTATTTTATGAGATTGACCTTCCTGATGATAGCACTTTCTCCAATTTGAATTTGAACAAAATAAAACCCGGCCGGATTACCGGAAAGGTCAATTTCTAATTGTTGATTTTCGACTCCTGATTTTTGATATACCGCTTCTCCAAGCATGTTGTAAACTTTGATTTCGGATTTTTCGGATTTCGTATTTTGAATTTCTATTTTAAAAGCCCCATTCGTTGGGTTTGGGAAAATATTAACACTAAAATTTTCAGCATGGCTTACAATACCTACAGGTTCGGAAATGATAATTGATGAAACAGCTATGCACCCTGCTGAATCCGAAACCGTAAGATTGTACGTTCCCGCACACAGCCCAGCTATAGTATCTGTGATTTCTCCTGTACTCCATTGGTAGTTGTAAGGTGGTGTTCCKCCTGTGGTAGCCACTGATGCRCTTCCATCGCATGYGCCAAAACTGCTTGCATCAACCCCGRTAACAGAAATAGTAGGAGCGTTGGCATTGCTTACCGAAGCAATKATAGTTCCTGTACAGCYGTTGGCATCRGTAACKGTAACCGCATAATTYCCTGCTGTGAGSCCRRTTGCYGTTGTTCCGGTTTGGAAATTGGGCCACRAATAAGTGTATGGGCTTGCTCCTCCTGTGCCGGTTGCYGTAGCCGAACCRTCATTGCTTCCGCAGGTTGCGTCYGTTGARGTAGCYGTTCCGGAAACTGCCGTTGGCTCGGAAACACTTGCRGTGGTKGTGCCTTGGCAGCCATTRGCATCRGTAACGGTWACAGTATAAGTTCCTGCAACAAGGCCGGTTGCGGTTGTTCCTGTTTGCCCGTTTTGCCAGGAGTAAGTGTAAGGGCTTGTCCCTCCACTTGCGGTGAGCGTAGCCGAGCCGTCATTACCTCCGTTGCAGGTTGCATTGGTGGAGGTTGTAGTGGCTGAAGGGCCGCCAGTACCTGCAGAAACTGTTGCAGATGCAGTGGTGGTGCAATTATTAGCATCGGTAATAGTTACGTTATAGCTTCCTGCTGAGAGGCCTGTAGCAGTGGAGGTTGTTTGTCCGTTAGCCCACAAGTAAGTATAGGGAGCGGTTCCGCCCGAAGCATTTGCTGAAGCAGTACCATCCTGCGCTCCGCTGCATGAAGCGCTGGTGGCGGTAGCAGAGGCATTTAGGCCGGTGCAGGGGGATCCTCCGCCAGCACATTTAATGACCCATATTGCATGAGATACGTTGAGTGTCCATGAAGTAGCGTAGTCATGCCATGTTCCATCGTTCCATAATTCCCACCCAGTACCCGGGCTGGTTTCTCCGTCAGTGTTTGTAACTATTACAACTGTATCTTGAGGTGTTCCGTTTGCAGCCCATTCTATGCCAACAAAGAAATCACCGCTCACTACAGCAGGAGTTGAAAACATGATTGCTACGCTTTGCGTTATGGATAGCTGGCTGATACTGACGGTCTCTGTGGTGAGCACAGTGCCTGGAGTGCCGCTTGTGCCATCCCAAACTTTTACATCAATCGTAGATCCTGAGCTTCCGCCATACGCTTTGCCGAAACTAATAATGGCTCCCTTTATGGTATCACCGGGGGTTCCGGTGTACATGTCAGCCTTTGCCCTGTCATCATAACAGTTGTGACCTGCGACATATCCCCAACCGTTGCCCCCGCAGTTATTGGTTACACCAATCACATAAAGTGCAGCAGTGTTTGTGGCAGTATTGTAATTGGAAACAGTGTCGCAAATAGACGCGCCCGCTTGCAACACGGTAATATATCCCGCCTTAGTTTCTGTATCGGAGGTGGTGCCATCGCTTATTGTAAGGGACACATCGTAAGTGCCGGCTGTGTTATAAGTAATGCTACCGGGTGTTTGGCTTGAAGAGGTATTGGGGCTTCCGTTATTAAAAGTCCAGGACCAGGTTGTTGGACTTCCGGTAGAAAGGTCGGTAAAAGTAATGCTGCTGCCTTCGGTAATTGTTGTTAGGCTGGCTGAAAAATCTGCGTTGAGGTTAGCCACAGTTCCTGAGCATCCTGTTGAGTTTTTTAAACTGGATCGCGTTCCGTTTAATGTGGCTTGCATTCTCGATTTTTGCCCGGATGTAAAAATATTCATGCAGTTGTCGTCAGAATAATCCATGTAATTCATGTACATGATGCCGGGTGAACTGGAAGAGCAAGCGTCTGTGTTTGGGTATGAAGGGCATCCATAAGTGGGGCCTGCTTGATTCGGGGTGTCGCTTACATTGTCCGAGCCGCTGCAACTTGTTCCATCATCGCCCCAAATGTGTCGCAAGTTCAGCCAATGGCCTACTTCATGGGTAGTTGTGCGTCCTTTATTGAAGGGAAAGCTGGCACCCGTTTTTCCAAAGTATTGGTAACCAATCACCACTCCGTCATAAGATGCAGGGGCGCCTGGTGTGTAAGCAAAACCAAGCGTGCCACCGCCAATTTCGCACACCCAGATATTGAGGTATGAATTCCTGTTCCAAATATTAGAGCCTCCCTGTGACGATTGATAGTAGCCACTTCCTCCACCGATGTTTTGGGTGCTGGTTTGCACGCGAACGATACCGTTGGTTGGACTACCATTGGGGTCTTCCGTGGCAAGACAGAATTCAATCTCTGTATCGGCAGCTACACCGGTGAAACCGGAAGGCGTATTGGAAGCATCGGCGTTGAGCCGCCTGTAATCTTCGTTCAAAACGTCAATCTGTTCTTGTATTCTTGCATCCGAGAGGTTGCCTGCCGAAGTGCGCCAAACTACATGCACCACCACGGGAATGGTAACTACCACGGGCGCCTTGTAATTTGCATGGTTGGCAATCCACTGCTGGGTTTGCTGCTCTATCAGGGCACGTGTGGCCGCATACTGCGGGTCATTTTGCAGCAATTTCTGCGTTTTCTCGTAGGTAGCACAGCGGTTGGTTTTTTGGCTGCCATTGGCCGGCTGCAATATGGCGGTTCTGTTTGACTGAGCAATTATCGTGGCGGCAATGAAAACCGTGAGGAATAGAGTAATTGTTTTTCTCATTATTTATGAATTTTGGTGGGATAAAGATACTGAAATCTATTTTTGAAGAGGCGCCAAAAAAATGTGATTTTAAGAATTATTGAATTTTTAAAAGGCAGTAAATGTTTCTATTTACCTAATACATTATTGTATAACAATCCTTTTGTTTGCAATCCTACTGCTGCTTTTAATTTGTAAAAAGTAAACTCCTTTGGGCTGTGCTGATAAATCTATTAGCTGATTAGCCGATGAGTTGATTAGCTGATGATGAATTTCTTCACCCAACACATTGTAAACCGTCATGCTGAGTCCCTGTGAAATCGGGAAAGTATCTCCATTCTTAATTCTCAACTCAAAAGTGCCGTCATTTGGGTTAGGAATAACTCCCAACTCCAAACTCCCGACTCCAAACTCATTTATTCCTACACAATTCTCCACAATAACCTCCTGCACCACACTGTCCGTACACCCGTTTGCATCGGTATAAACATAAGTAATCGCATGTGTTCCCGTATCCGCAGCAGCAGGGTCAAAGGAATTGTCCGTAACCCCCGCTCCGCTGAACGTGCCACCCGATGGCGTCCCGATTATAGTATCGGGATTGTCCGTAGTGCAGTAAACGCTGTCTAATCCGTTTATGCTCACACTTGGCAACGGCTCAACGGTCAAATCGGTAACAACCAAGCTGTCGCAGCCATTGGTAGCAACAAGTGTGTCATAATAAATCCCATCATCCATCAACCATGTTCCATTAACCATGATACTGTCCCCTTCACAAATGCTCTTATTCACATTCGCACTCACGTCCTGCAATACCGTCAGGTTCAGGGTAACAATACTATCACAGCCCAAAGCATTGATAAGGGTATCGTAATAAGTTCCCGAAGCGGTGAGTGTGCTGCCGCCAAAGTCATAACTGTTGCAGGTGGTTTCGGTAAGGACAGAACTGTTGCTGTTGTTAATGGTCAAATTCAAAGTAATTACACTATCACAGCCAGAAGCGTTGGTAAGCGTGTCGTAGTATGTTCCTGAAGCGGTGAGTGTATTGCCGCCAAAGTCATAACTGTTGCAGGTGGTTTCGGTAAGGGCAGAACCGTTGCTGTTGTTAATGGTCAAATTCAAAGTAATTACACTATCACAGCCCGAAGCATTGATAAGGATATCGTAATATGTTCCTGAAGCGGTGAGTGTATTGCCGCCAAAATCATAGCTGTTGCAGATAGTTACGGTCATTGTTGAGTCGCTACTGTTGTTAATGGTCAAGTTCAAAGTAATTACACTATCACAGCCCGAAGCATTGACGAGCGTATCGTAATACGTGCCCGAAGCGGTGAGTGTGTTACCGTCAAAGTTGTAGCTGTTGCAGGCAGTTTCAGTGAGTGTTGAGCTGCTGCTGTTATTGACAGCCAAAGTAGTTGCAACTATACTATCACATCCGCTTCCGGTAACGAGCGTGTCATAGTATATCCCGGCAATTGTTTGCCAGCCGCCACCGGCAAAAGCGCTATCTCCAAAGCAAATAGCAGTATTTATTGTAAAAGTAGTATCTGCAAGGTTGCTGATGCTGGTAATTACCACGCTGTCGCACCCATTGGCGGCAGCAAGTGTGTCATAGTAAATACCTGGGGAGGGTTTGGTAAGCGCCCCCGGCATAAGCGCTGTCACCCGGACAAAGGCCAACATTTTTTGTTATTGATGTGTCGGGCAATACGGTCAAATTCGTAATTACAATGCTGTCGCAGCCATTTACTGCGGCAAGAGTATCGTAATAAGTTCCGCTGCTTAAATAATAATTACCTCCTACTTGTAAACTATCACCGTCACAGATAGTCATATTCACTGTACTATCAATTTGCGTAGGTTCTGTGATGTTAACACTATCAGTTGCTGTGCAACCGGCTGTATCGTTAACTGTTACGTAATAAGTCCCCGCAGTCAACCCCGTTGCTGTTGAGTCGGTTTGTCCGTTGCTCCAAGAATAAGTGTACGGTATACCGCCTCCACTTGGCGCTAGGGTTACAGTGCCTGTGCTATCCCCGTTGCATATAACACTTGTTGTAGAGGTTGAAACAGAAACACTGCATGCTGCACCCTGAATATATTTCGCAACAAAAACATCATAGCCTCCAGCGCTGATTAAATTGGCAGTTCCTGCTCCGGGGTCAAGGTCAATAGTGCTTTGGAAACGCCCGGTGACAAAATATTGATTTTCATTAAATATTGCCGAACGGTTTAAGTATATGGGATTTGAAGAACTTCCAAAAGTAACTACTGAAATATAATCTCCATTAGATGTATATTTTCCTATGAAAAGTTCACGTCCACTAGTGATTCCATGAAGTTCGGTATTAGTATCGGGATCAAAGTCTGCTATGTCATAAATTACACCAGTGACGGAAACTTCATTGCTAGAGTCTAGAAATATATCTACGGGTACATCAGCATTATTATTGCCGCCTATGTTAAAAGCCCAAACATAGCTGCCTGTGGAGTCATATTTGGCTAAAACAACATCCCTGCCAGCACAAGCCAGTTCTACAGTATCTGCATTCGGATCAACGTCCACGGTTCCCCATAACAATGACAATAAATAAAGATTTGCATTATCATCTATTTCAAAAGATATACCATTGTCTTGATTGGGCCCTCCTATACCTTTCGCCCAATTTAAGCTGCCATTACTCCAATTGTATTTCGCGAAAAAGGCATCGTATAGACCGCTATTTGCATACAAGGTCATAGTGTCAGCTGAAGGGTCGAAATCTACCGAATCGTAGAATATTCCAGTTATATAAAGCGAGCCATCCTTCACTTTAACATAATCCGCATTGTCAGTTCCTGTGTTACCGAAACCATTAGCCCAAAGAAGATTGCAACTGCTATCATATTTCGCGATAAAAAAATTATCCAAGTTGCCAAAACTATTATCAGTGAGTAAGTGAACCCCGCTGAATGGGTCCAAATCCATGAAACTGCTATAATGACCAACCAGAGCTATATTTTCGGCATCATCCAAGTAAATCGATTTACAGGTTTCGCCTCCATACGCAGTATCCGGGCTCAAACGATAAGCCCATATTAGCTGGCCAGTATTGGTGTACTTTGCAATAAAGGCGTCCCGATGATTGAAGTTGGATAGATTATAAACGCTCGAATCAGGATCAAAGTCTATTGTATCCTTAAAGTCTCCAACCAAATAAATGTTTCCTGAATTTCCGATTGCCATATCCCAAATATCCACCGAACCCGAGCCTTGTATTCCAAAGGAATAAATGTAGTTTCCCAAGTTATCGTATTTTGAAATGGAAGCTCTCGCATTCAACGCATATGCAGTATTTACACTTGGGTCCAAATCACATGAATCACCCACCGTGCTTGCCAAATAAACATTTCCGAGTTTATCAACTTCTATAGTCCAGCTTAAATCTAAACCGCCAGTACCGAAGCCATGCGTCCAATCTAAATCCTGCGCATGGCTATTAGAGTTGAATAATTCAAAAACGAAAAGAACAACTAATAGTCTAATAAAAAGATAATTAGGTCTATAGATAAAGCGCAACATGCAACCCGGTTTTGATAATCTCATTATCTAATAATTCCAAGTAAAAGTACCACACCCGCTCCAATCAACCAAACCTTTCCAACCCCATTTCATATTTGGTAAGAAAAAGAATTAAATATTGAATAAGAACATTAGGTAAAGCATTTTAATAAAAACTCCTTTAATGTAGCAAGGAGTTTTAGAGATTTAAATTATTGCTTAAAACTAAGAAATGAAACTGGTCCTTGTCAAGCTTTTGAAAGCATTTGGTGTGAAAGTGTCGAAATTTGGTGTAAACGGCACACTTCCAAAAGATAAGGTGGTTTAAACTACTTGATTTAACCTTTTTGAGTTGCACTTAAAAGATGTACTTTCTTCAAAATAATCCATCTACTCAGAGGAGAGGGGAGGGGATAGGCCCTTTCACCCTCAGTCTTTTGCCCAACCATTATTTCGGGCTTGAGACCAGACAGCAACAGCAAACCACCAATCTTCATGATTTACTTTCATGAGGTTTGGTGGTTTTACAAGAACAATCCGGTTGCCAATTGTGTGTAGCCAGGTAAACCGGTTCAAATAATCATTGGCTATTTACCCTCCACAACTACTTTTCTTACGGCAATTTCCTTATCGGTAATCACTTGCAGGTAGTAAATGCCTGAGCTTTTTTGAGAAAGGTCAATGTTGACAGTTGACAGTTGACGGTTCATGGTTGACGAGTAAATAGTTTCGCCCAAAACATTCAAAATTCTCAGTTGCGCATTTTCCATTTTCCATTTTCCATTTTCCACTTTTACCGTAAATGTTCCTTTGTTCGGATTCGGGAAAACTACGAATTCTAAACCGCTATCTCCGTCTTCGTTAATCCCCGCTACATTTTCAACCACAATCACTACTGTATCCGCACTCGTGCAAGATCCAAGCGTTACATACAGTATGGCATTGTATGTTCCCGCAGCCGTGTAGTTGTGGTCAATAGGCGTGCTGGTGCTGCTTGAGTAATCAATGAAGCCGTCACCGTTCACATCCCATTCAAAAAAGGTTCCGATGGARCTGTCTGCRTAAAAAGTAACGCTGCCACYTTGTGAAATATAGGTGATGGTTACATTGGAACCGGCATTAGCATACGGAGCCGGCAGGATTACCGAAACATTTACAGTAGTTGCATTGCCCTGGCAGTTGCCGTTGTATGCTGTTGCGCTGTAGGTAGTATATTGCGTGGGATAAACTACCTGCGTAGCAGATGAGTCGGAGCCGGGAATGTTCCATACGTAAGCCGAGCCTCCCGAAGCAGTAAGCGTTACCGGATCGCCCGGGCAAACAGCAGAATCGGGACTGGCAATCAAAGAAGTGGTAGGTGGCTGGTTCACTGTTATTGTGGTGGTAGCCACATCGGTGCAGCCATACGTATCGCTTACGGTTACAGTATAGGTGGTAGTGGTTGTAGGCAATACCTGAATGGAGATGGTGGTTTCTCCTGTGCTCCATAGGTAGCCCGTGCCTCCTGAAGCGGCCAAAAATTCTGTGCTGCCATTGCAAATGGTTTGGTCGGGCGTAACGCCTGCAGTTACTCCACCTTGGTTGCTCACGGTTACAGAAACCGTATCGGTGCATCCGCCATTATCTGTAACGTTTACCGTATAAGTGCCTGCAGCGAGATTCGACTCGGTTTGGCTGCTGCCTCCATTAGACCAGTTGTAGGTATAAGGCGATGTGCCTCCGCTGGGCGTAATGGTTGCCGTGCCGTTGGCATTACCGCAAGTAGCATTGGTTGCTGTGGAAGAAAGCGTCATGCTTTGGCTGGCGCTTACAGTTACAGTTTCAATCTGTATGCAGCCTGCCGCATCGGTGATAGTCACGGTCGTATTGCCTACGCAAAGGCCATTTTCGACAGCAGCCGATCCTCCTGTTGACCATGCATAAGTATAAGGAGAAGTCCCATTGGACGCATTCACAGTTCCTGTTCCATCACACGAAGTGAGACAACTTGCATCATTACTGCTACTGCTTGCTGTCATGCTTCCGTTGGCTTGCACAGTAATGCTTTGGGTCACATCGCAGCCACTGGCATCCGTAACGGTAACCGTGTAAATGCCTGCGCCTAAATTGCTGACAGTAGCGCCTGTTTGCCCGCCAGACCACAAATAAGTGAAGGGCGAAGTACCTCCCGAGACGGAGGCCGTTGCTGAGCCGTCAGTTGCGCCACAACTGGCGTTTTGCGCAGAAGTGGTAACTGTTGGCGCGGATGGGCTGGTCAATGTTATTGATGTGCTGGAAGAACAGCCGTTGTCATCAGTTGCGGTTACGGTGTAAGTTCCTCCGCCAAGGTTAGTGACTGTTTGCGTTGATTGCCCGCCAGACCATGCATAGGTGTAGGGCGCTGCTCCTCCTGTGGGTGTTACGGAGGCAGTACCATCACTTGCTCCACATGAAGGACCGGTAGAACTTGTGGCTAAATTAATTGGTGGGCAAGCCCCACTTACGTTTTCGCAAACAACGGGATGAATGGAATGGTTCAAACTCACTTGCCATGACTCAGTTTTGTCATAGGCATGCCACGTATTGTCGTCCCATTGCTCCCATGCCGTATTAACATTCACATCACCTACTGTGTTTGTGATGACGGCTACTGTATCTCCTGCAGTCAAGCTCAACTGTGTTCCGAGATAAAAAGGTCCAGGAATAGTAATTGGGCTGGAGAAGGTAACGGAAGTAAACTGTATGTTGGCAATGTCGTTGATGATGTCATTAATCAACACAGTTTCCGTTCCAATGATGGTACCCGGCTCCCCAGCTGTTCCTGAATTGTCCCAAACTGTAACCGATACGGTTGATGTGCCGGATACGGCTGTAGCCGCTCCAAAACCAATCAGCGCTCCTGTTATGGTCGTGTTTGGTGCATAGGAATCAAAGTAATCGGCTTTTGAAATATCCAGATAAGAGTTGTTTCCCGAAACATAACCGCTGGATTGTGTACCGCTCGTTACATACAGGGTAGGGGTTCCGGTAAGGGGCAAACGTAGTGTATCGCAAGTGCTTCCGGTAGAAACCGAATCCACCTGAATGTAATCCACTTTGGTTTCCGTGTCAGAACCGTTTGCATTGGTTGCTGTTAAGCTTACGGTGTAGAGGCCAACGGCATTGTAAGTATTGCTTGGGTTTTGAGTTGTTGCAGTATTTCCATCGCCAAAATCCCACGACCATGAAGTCGGGCTGTTGGTGCTCAAATCAGTGAAAGCCACCGTGCCGCCAACAGTTGTTACCGTTGGGTTTCCGATAAAATCAGCCACTGGAGCTTGCGCGGAATCCACTTGGATGTAATCCACTTTGATTTCCGTGTCAGAACCGTTTGCATTGGTTGCTGTTAAGCTTACAGTGTAAAGACCGGCTGCATTGTAAGTATTACTTGGGTTTTGAGTTGTTGCAGTATTTCCATCGCCAAAATCCCAGGCCCATGAAGTGGGGCTTCCTGTGCTCAAATCAGTGAAAGCTACCGTGCCGCCAACCGTAGTTATGGTTGGATTTCCGACAAAATCAGTTACCGGAGGTTGAGGTGTGGCAGGCACGCAGAAATTGGTGGTTTCATCAATAGGGGTGTTTGCCGGTCCAGCTGCCGTTGACCAGCCTGATGCGAGCGTAGTGCCTGATGCATCTTCTGTAAATGTATAGGAGCCGTTGCCGCCTACGCTCATGCCATCTCCATAACTATCAGTGAATATGAAGTCAAAGCATCCGTCAGCAACGCATACACTTTCCGTGATGGTTGTATTTGCCTGCCCATCTTGGTAAGGGCCACCAGTTGCTACAGTCGCTCCGCTTCCATCTTTGATTTCCCATGTGTTGTCTGAGCCATAGTTGTCTAAAACAACAGTGAGGGTAAGTGCATTGGTGCCCACCGAAAATGAGGAAGACTGCGCATCGTTCATAGTATTTTGGTCAGTGCTGCCATTTGGATTGCTGGTTGAGGCATTGAAGGTATGTGAGCCACCCGTAGTAGTCATCGTATTCAATGTAACATTTTGCGTTTGGTTGGAAGTGAGCGAACCCGTCCAGTTGTAGACCTGGGCATTGGCGCCATCAATGTCATAATTAATATCAACTGAAGTGATTGTAGTTGAGCCAAAATTTTGCAACGTAACTACTGGTGTGATGGTTGTGGAGCAAACTCCTCCATCTGGGTCAACAACGACAGCGATGCCGGCATCCAAAGTAAAAGAAGGTGTGCATCCTGGCGAAGAAAGCAGTGAATTCCTTGGTCCAGCGAGGGCTACTCTCATCCGGTCGGTTTGGTCTTGGGTGAACATGTCCTCGCAAGCCTCAGGGGTATAATCCATGTAATTTGCGATCTGTTGGTTGGGGCAGCACGAGCTACAAGATCCACAAGATTGGATGGAAACCTGCGTAGCTGGCGGTGTGTCACAGCAGAAATCGCCTGTTGAAGTACAAGGAGAACCTGGATTGCAACCACCCTGAAAGGTGTGTGACAAATTCAGATGGTGACCCATTTCGTGCGTCAGTGCCCTGCCTAACTTGGAAGCAGACCACAGGTTGTAACCGTTTGAACTGTTAGGATCGTTACCACAGGCAATGTGAATAATTACAATCCCATCATTTGGATTAAAAGAGGGATTGGAACCCGGGTTGTATGCATAACCGATTGTTCCTCCCCAAAAGGGTGTTTGGTCGGCATTGTTGCCGTTGATTTCGGCTACCGCCCAAATGTTGATGTAATCGGCAGTGGGCCATTTGCTGAGGTTTTTTACCGATCCTTCATTGTTGCTGGTTATGCCATCCTGTGAATAGCCGGAAACGGAAGTGCCGTTCACGCGATTAATGCCGCTGTGTGGGTTTCCACTGGGATCTTGGGTGGCTAGGCAAAACTGGATTTCGGTATCCACTCCCGCACCTTGTGCAATGCCTCCGTCATCAGCATTTCTACGGAAATCGCGGGTCATGGCATCCACTGCGCTTTGCACCTGTGCATCGGAAATATTACTTCCTGTACCAACTGCTTCTCCTTTGTGAATAACGTGAATAACAACGGGTAGGGTGTAAACAGGGGGTGGGGTCTTGGCACCCGATTTCCAAGAAGTAATCAACTTGCGCGTCTGCTTATTCATTTTTTCGAAATCGGCCTTGTATTTGGGGTCGTTGGCCATCAGGTGGTCATGAATGATGCCGGAGCCGCATTGTTCACCTTTGAAATCAATGCCGCTGAGGTTGTAGCCACTATTTTGCCCGGGTCTTGTTTTCTGCGAAGCAGGTTGAGCACTTCGGCTTTTGTTGAGCACCACGGTTTTTACATTTCCGATTTGAGAAAAACCCAACGGGCTAATAAGCAAGGCAAGCCCGAGGGGGGCAAGCAACATGGAAGAGAATAATTTTTTCATCTTTAAAGAGTTTAATTAAAAGTCGGTTCTGTTGATAAATGGTTGCTCAGAAAATTTGAAGAAGCCCAAATATATAGGTATTTTATTTATTTGAAACCGTATGGAACTCAGAAATATCATTTTGCAGGGAAGGTAAAGTTAGCAATATTTGCCAATCGTTAACCGCATTAAATTGATAAACCTCATTTTTTGAATGACCGAAGGCGTGAGAATATTACTGGTGGAAGATGAAGAGTCGCTTTTGGACGCCATCAAGCTCAATCTTGAAATGGAAGGATATAAAGTGGTGACGGCAACAAGCGGAACAGCCGCCATTGAGCAATTTAAAAAAAGCCGGTTTGATTTAATATTGCTTGATGTGATGCTTCCGGAAATGGATGGATTTTCGGTGTGCCGTACTATTCGGCTCGAAAATGACAAAGTACCGATTTTGTTTCTTACCGCCAAGGATTCCAGCACAGACAAGGTACAAGGGTTGAAGCTGGGTGGAGATGATTACCTCACTAAGCCATTCAATCTGGAGGAGTTTCTGCTGCGAGTACAAAACTTGCTTAAAAGGGCAGCAACAGTTGAAGGTAAACAGCAACTTCATGTTTACAAACTTGGCAAAAGTGAAGTGAGCTTTACCAATTACGAAATAAAGGACAAAAACGGACAAAAACACGCACTTTCCCAAAAGGAGATGCTGCTGCTGAAACTGTTGATTGAGCGTAAAAACGAGGTGATTTCACGTAAGGAAATTTTGGAAACTGTGTGGGGATATGACGTTTACCCGTCCACCCGCACAATTGATAACTACATTCTCGCTTTCAGAAAATATTTTGAACCCAATCCCAAAAATCCACAGTTTTTCCACTCGGTGAGAGGAGTAGGGTATAAGTTCACAGCGTAAATCCCAAATCTCAAGTCCCAAAATTCAAGCCCCAAGAATGATATCTGCACTTTGGTACTTGGAACTTGGTACTTTTCGTCAGAGGCAACCCTTTCGGCAACCTTCCGTCTTTTAGTTGAGTTCTTTCTATTTTGCTTCCTGGTTTGTGCCTGGAAAGATTTGCTACCACTCTTTTGCTCCTGTGTAAGCTGATTACACCTCTTTTACAGCATCTCTTTTCAGGCATTTTTTTGTGCTTACTGTACAGATTAGCAAGTCCATATTGTTGTACAGATTATTACAGTGAAGAAGATTCGTTTCATATTTCCTATTTATTCCTTCAAAATCTTCACCTCCGTCCTTCGGTTTTTCTGGCGACCTGTGGGGGTTTCGTTGCTGGCAACGGGACGGCTGTCGCCATAGCCTTTTGCAACTACGCGCTCAACTGTGATTTCTTTTTTGAGCAAATAATTGCGAACTGATTTCGCACGGTCTTGCGAAAGTTTTTGGTTGGATTCCGCGTTTCCTACGTTGTCGGTATGGCCGGAGATTTCRATTTCGAGYGCAGTTTTGTTTTGCATGAGTTCYGCCAAGTTATTCAATGCCTTGAACGAAGCAGGTTTGAGCGTTGATTTTCCTGTGTCGAAATACACATTGTCGAGCGTGTAAACTTTCGGCAGCTCGTAAATGATGTTCAATTCGAAATTGATCAATCCTTCTTTYGAAGGGATCTCCAAATCGGTGTATTTTTTGTCTTCTCCAAACATGCGATAAGCAACGGTGTATATATCGCCTTCGGGAATCAAAATGTTGAATTTGCCGTTTTTGCCCGTTACTCCTGAAAATGATTTGCCGCTGGAGTTGCCAATGAAAGTAATCACATCTCCCTTGCTTGGATTGTCTTTRGTATCGTTTACCGAAACRGTGAGCAATGCTTCGCTGTCGGTGGCTTGCAACTCTTGCGACAACAGAGTAATAGGATAAAGAAAGAACAAGATGGGGAACAATTTTTTCATGGTTTCTTTTTCAGTATAACGCAAATTTAGGGAAAAGATACAGATAGGTTAATTTCCGCAAAAGCGGCAATACTTCGCATCGGGGTTGTGCGCAAAGGGGATGGATGAGTCGTAGATTTCTTCGATTGTTTCAACGAGCTTTTCTTTAACTTCCTTGAGGATTTCTTCTGAAATAGTAGCGCTTCCGTTTATTTTTACAGGCATGAAGCCTTCGCTTAATTTTCTAAAAGAGATAATGCCTGATTGCAACTGCTGGTTATCGTTTACTGGTTGCCGGTACATGAGTGAGTATGTTAAAACCTGCAATGCTTTGGCTTTTTTATCGCTTTGGGTTATTTCTTCAATTTCGCTTATTTTCAAATCGGTTGGTTGTACCAGCCCGCTTTTGTAATCAATAATCCTAATAGTATTTCCGATTTTATCAATGCGGTCGGCAAAGCCATGAATGTTGACTTTATTTCCTTTTATATATATAGCGCTTGAAAGCCGTTGCTCCAGGGCAACAATAGTTAGCGCGTGCCCATCTTTTTCGAGTGTTTCCAAAAATTTGCTTTCGTTTTTCAAAAATGTGCTAATGAATTTTACGGCTACTTTTAGCGACAAYAGGTTTTTRCCGAAAGAGATATCGTTTTCACTGAATTCACTCAGGAAGGTGGCTTTAGTGCGATCTTCTGCTTTGGGCAGCATTTGGCGAACATCATCTGCTTTTATGATTTTTCCGATAAAAGGCTTGTAAAATGATTCCAGAATATCGTGAATAAACAAGCCAAAAGTGCTCGCCTCGATTGTTTCTTCCACTTCATCGGGTTCTTCCAACCCGAGAATTTTTTTGTAATAAAAATCCAATGGGCAGGAAATATAGGTATTGAAAGCTGAAGGCGAAAAACCCTTTGCCGCCAGTTTATCGAGTTTCTCAATAATGATAGAAGTTTTTTCGATGGAAGTTGGCTGGAGCTTTGACTTTGAAACGGAAATGGAGGCGATTTTTTCAGTGATTTTCGCTTTTGGGTTTATTTTTGGTAATTCGTGCTGTAATTGTGTGATGAAGCGGCTTTTTTCGCTGCTCCCATAGTTCATCGGCTCGGTATTGTAAAGTAGGTGAATGTTTTTTGCTCTTTGGAGCAGGCGGTAAAAATGATAGGCGAAAATGGAGTCTTTGTCGGTATAGGTGGGCAAGCCGAAATTTCTCTTGATTTCATAAGGAACGAAACTGTTTTGCGCTTTGCCTGAAGGTAAGATTTCCTCATTGGCAGAAAGCAAAATGACGGTGTCAAAATCCAATGTTCGGGTTTCAAGCATACCCATGATTTGCAGGCCCTTGAGCGGCTCGCCATAAAACGGAATTGTTAACCCGCCAGCGATTTGGCTGAAGATTTTGTGCAGCGTTTTAATGTCTTTCACAGAATCGTAATCCTCTAAAAGTGATTGAATTCGTTTGATGATTTTTGTATAATTATAAAGATATTCCCGCTCGATTTTATGTTCATCTTTCGTGGATTGCTTCAGGAATTCTTCGATGAGTTTTGAAAAGCATTGTAATGCTTTTTGTGGGTTGTTGTTCCAATCGGAAAATACACTGAAAACATTCTCAAATGCGGGCTGCAGCATCGGTTCTACTTGTGCTTTTAGCTCTTTTTCTGAAATGAAAATCCGGTTTTTATCAGTGAGGTATTTAGTCAGAGAATCGGTGAGTATTTTTGCCTCTCCTGATTGGTTGAGCAGCGGGTGATTGAGCACCTTCAGCAAATCCTTGTAGTAAAAACGCCTGTTGTTTGTTGCTGAATTCTCATGCAATCGGAAAAGTGCATCCCACAAATCATGCACGGGTGAATGCTTTAACGGATAACCCATTGTTACATTCACATCTTTCACCTTTTTGGGCAGCGATTGCAGCACGGGAATGAGCAGTGTTTCATCAGCGAGCACTAAAGCTGTATTGCTGTAATCATTAAGGTTCGATAGGATTTCGCCAGCAACTTTTGCTTGTGTTGCATTGCCCGCTACGCCAATGACTTCAATGTTTTTTTCTTCTGTTTTGAGAAGGTCTTCGCACCACAAAAATTTCTCTCCTGTTTTTTTTGGGGAAGAAGGATAAGCTCTTTTTCTAAGAAATCTCCCTGCTTCTTGAGCTGTATTTTCCAAATAATATTCATCTGCGTCCCACAAGACCTCAGCCTTATCTTCTTCAATTAATTTTTGAATGATTATATCTTCGGCTTTGGTCAAAGCATTAAAGCCAGCGAATAGAATTTGTCCCCTATTCGACATGAGAAGAGGGGCAATGTTCTCCGAAGCAACTCGATAAGCCAGCCCCTGCCACGCCTGATTTTTAGCCAAGAGATGCGTTTTCAGCTCTTCATAATAAACGCCTAGTGATTTCCAGAAACTGAGGTATTGATTTTGAAAATCAGTTATTTCTTTTTTTTCTGGTGACCATACTTCGAGGGCACGTTCTTCACTCACAAAGGCAAAGAAGTTTTGGGCATCAATGCAATATTGGTCAATTTCGTTGAAGTCATGCAGCAGGGTGGGCGCCCATTTAGTGAATTCATCGAGCGGCTGTGGGTTTTCGGTGGATTTTCGGTAAATTTCATAAAACTCGAAAAGAAGGGTTACAGGTTCGAGCACTGTTACTCCGGAAATTTCTTCCACAAAATCTTCGATGGAATAAATGGCTGGCGACCAAATAGTTTTTCCGAATTTTTTGGAAAGATGYTTTTTCAGAAACAGCCCTGCTCTGCGGTTGGGCARTAYAATAGTGAGGTTGCCGGTRTTTTTACGATGGTTTTCGTAAATATAGCCAGAAACYTTTTGTAGAAAATTTTGCATGAAAATTGACTTGCAGCAAAATTAGGATTATCTTTATTCCATAAATTGTATTCAGTGAAAGACATAGTTTTTCCTCTATACCGTAAATACGCCAATAACCGATCGTATTTCAAAATCATTTCAGAAACAGAGTTTGAAGAATTGCAGRTTTTTGGCAATCGCTGTTCGATTTACAGTTTTAAAGCCAATATTTACCCTGACCATGTGCGTATTCAAGACATGATTTTAGGAGGCCTGTATTGGCAAAAGAGTAATGAGGAAGAATACGAGTGCATTAAAAAGCACTGTGAACAGTACCTTGAAAAAAGTAATGGTTAAAACAAGCGGTTAAACATCTCCATGAATTTCATCATAGAACCGATGTTGCTCACTTTTATCTTGCCCATCATTACTGCCATCTGTGCGTTACTGCGGCCCAGCTCTACATCTTCATAATCGCTGTCGGTAGCTTTGATGATGCACTTGGGTTCACCRTTCAACCCTTCGGAAACGGTGCAGTTGCCGCTATTTACGGTAACGGTGAACTCGCCACCACGTTCTCCTTCAATATTAAAGTGGTAAATGACTTCGAAATCAGGACATTTTTCTGTGATAAGCCGTTCAGGCAATGATTTGATAATGTCTACTGCAGTTTCTGGTTTGTTTTCCATGATTTTGGATTTTATTTGTTAATTACGTCATGCGTTTCTGTGGTGATGTATCGGTTCACTTTTTTAGTTTTCGTCAAATTTCCGCTTTCATCATATTCTTTGATGATGCCTGTGCCTTCTTTGAGTTTACCTTTCTCTTGCTTATTGCCGTTTTCATACCACATAGTATAGTTTTTGTATTTCATCATGTTGAATTTACGTCCTGGGTCTGATTTGGCATCAGTGGTTTGCGGCTCTTTGTATCGGGCTTTGGTGAGCGATTTAATTTGGCCAGATTGGTAATATATCTTGTCATGATGAACGGTTTCGTTGGAAAACAATGCTTTGCGCTCTTTTGATTCCATTTTTGTTTTTCCATCGCTATAGCGCACAACTGCAGTAACAGGGCGCAAACGACAAGAAACGACTATGAGCATCAGGCAAAAAAACAATATGAAATTCGTGGCCGTCAAAAGGGTATTTTGAATATTTAGGCGATAAAAATAATTATTTATTTTTTTATTTGATTATTCCTCAGCAAGTTCAGTAAAAGCCTACAAAAACAAGGGTATTTTTACTACATCAGCCATCGTTAATACTACCAGATTTTCGCACGGGTGGAATCGGCTCGCACCATCGGTTCGCCTTCGCTGCAGCCGAACGCTTCATGAAAAGCTGGAAAGTTTGAAAGCGGCCCTATCACCCTGAAATGGCTGGGAGAATGAGGGTTGGTGAGCACTAACTGACGCAGTGCTTCGGGACGGTAATTGTTTTTCCATACTTGTCCGTAAGCAATAAAAAATCGCTGTTCAGGCGTAAAGCCGTCAATTGCTTGCTGTTCTTTACCTTCAAGTGAGCGTTGGTAGGCGGCAAATGAAATGGATACTCCACCCAAATCGGCAATGTTCTCACCTAAAGTCAATTGACCATTGACGAACAAGCTGTCAAGCGCTTCATAATTATTGAACTGTTCGACAATGAGTTGGGCTTTCTCCATAAAATTTTCCTTGTCTTGGTCTGTCCACCAGTTGTTCACGTTGCCTTCGGAGTCAAATTTGCTTCCCTGATCGTCAAAACCATGCGTGAACTCATGTCCGATGACTGCACCCATGCTGCCATAATTTACGGCATCATCTGCTTCGGGATTGAAAAAGGGTGGTTGCAAAATGCCTGCAGGAAATGCAATTTCGTTCATTAAAGGATTGTAATAAGCATTCACCGTTTGTGGAGGCATGTGCCACTCATTTTCATCAATGGGCTGGCCAAGTTTATTGACTTGGCGTTTGAACTCAAATTTATTGCATTGTAGCCAGTTTGTTACGTAAGAGTCACGGTTTATTTCGAGCGAAGAATAATCGAGCCACTTGTCGGGATAGCCCATCTTTCGTGTAACTGTGCTGAGTTTTTTCTGTGCTTGTTTTTGAGTTTCTTCACTCATCCAGTCGAGGGTTTTTATTCGGTCGCCAAACTCAGCAAAGAGATTGTCAACCATTTCGTTGACGCGCTGTTTACTTTCTTCGCTGAAGGCAGTTCTCACAAATTCCTGTCCGATGATTTGTCCTAAAGAACTGTTTGCTGCTTTGAGCACTCGTTTCCAACGGGGTTGTATTTTGGGTATGCCTCTCAAAATAGTGCTGTAAAACCAGAAGGATTGATTTTCAAAATCTGAGCTTAATTTATTGGCAGTCGAATTAATCAAATACCAGTTGAGGTAGGTTTTCCAATCATTAAGCGTAGTAGAATTTACCATTGTGTTGATTTCTTCGAAAAATAACGGTTGGTTCACTACCATTTCGCTGATATTGATACCTGTTTTGTCAAAATAGGCATTCCAGTTGATGTTTGGTGTTGCTGTTTTGAATTCTTCCGCTGTGCGCTTGTTGTAGATGTTTTCAATGTCCCTGGTTTCTACGCGTGTCATGGACGCCTTTGCCAGCTGAGTTTCAATCTCAATTACAGTTTTCGCATTTTCTGATGCATCTTCGGGCAACTCGCCAAGTAGTTCAAACATTTTGGTAACTAGTGTATTGTAATCAACACGGATTTGCGTTGATTTAGCATCATCACGCAAGTAATAGTCGCGGTCGGGCAGGCCTAACCCTCCCTGTCCAAAATAGGTGGTGTACTGTGTACTTTGCTTGGCATCCTGATCAATGTCAATTTTAAACAAAGGCCAAATACCTTGGCTGTGATAATGCGCTATGGCCGTTATGAGGTCATCGGTGTTTTTAATATTTGCGATGATATCAAATTCATTGCGCAAAGGTGTAATGCCATCTGCATTTAATTTTGCAGAGTCCATTGCACAGAAATAGAAATCGCCTATTTTTTGGGTGTTGCTGCCTTGTGCTGCGTCTGCATTGTTAGTCGCGTCTTCCAAAATTTTCTTTAAGATGTCGTTGTTTCTGTCGCGCACTTCGTGGAAGCTGCCCCATCGGCTTTCGGTTTCGGGTATGGGGTTATTTGTGAGCCAGGCGCCATTAGCGTATTGGTAGAAGTCAATGCAAGGAGAAACAGTGGGGTCCATATTGGCCGTTTCCACTCCTTTGTATTGCTTTTCGGCCTGTGTGGCCTCTTCTTTTGGTTGATTGTTGCAGGCAGCGATGAAAAAACAAATTCCACTCGCAGCTAAAATGATTTTTTTCATGATTTAAATTTTAGAGAAGGCGAAAATATAAAAATATGGAATAATGGAATATTGGAATGGTGGAATAATGTGAATGCAATCTTAAAAAGTAATATTTTTCGTTATTAAATTGCAACACCAAGTTTTGGATGAATAAACATTCCCGGAGTTAAATTGCTTGGGAAAAAATTCATGCCAATACCCACTTCAATGCCCCAATAAAAAAATTTCCAAATATTTCGTTGAATTCCGCCTGCAAGAGCTATCATATATTCATACTGTTCCTCCCAGGTGTTATAAGCAGCAATGAAAGACGGGGCGATATAATCATCGGCAAATTTTCGGGTATTTCGGCCTTGTTTTGTCCTGTTTTCTATCGTGTGAAAATACCTGCCTTGTAGCCGCAAATATGGAGCAGAAATTACTTGAGGGCCCGAGTAAATATAATAGCGGTACATCAGCCCTATCCCCCCTTCTAAGTAAAGTGATGTTTTGCCTGACAGCTTAAGCTCTGCTCCAAGCCCTGCGCCTGGTAAATTGACTCTGAATGTAAGGCGTTTTTGTAAGGTATCCGCTGTATATTCTTTGTTTAATTTACAAAAGGGAGACGCCAATAAAAACCCTCGATATTTTGTATGGTAAGTGAGTTTTTTACAAGCATTATCTTCATAATTTTCAAAGACGTGGGGTCGCACTATATTGTTGCACACAGCCATTGAAAGTGGTAATAAACCGACGATGCAGTATAATATTAAAAATTTCTTTATCATTTTTTGTTT
>NVWW01000128.1 GCA_002746335.1 Flavobacteriales bacterium
GTCGTATCTGAAGCCACAGGTGCATCGGGAATGTCTTTGATTAATAATGTGGAGGTATCAGCAGGGCTTTCGCAGCCGTTGACGGTTTGCGTGGCGTAGAAATTGTACAATCCAGGTGCTGTAATTCCCGAAACATAAGAGTTTCCGGCAAAAACCACGGTAGTCAATGCCGCATCGCTGTACCATTGCACGTTGGTTCCTGTTGAAGTGAAATTAGGCGTTGGCACAAACTCGCAAATCGTATCATCCGAAGCAACAGGCATGACGGGAATCGAGTAAATCGTCAGGGTTACCGTATCAGATGGGCTTTGGCAGCCATTAACGGTTTGTATTACATAATAAGTGTAAACGCCAACGGCTGTTTCTCCTGTTGCAAAAGTATCTCCGCTGAAAACCATAGTAGTCAATCCTGGGTCGCTGTACCAGCGGACGCTGTCTCCAACAGCAATCAAATCGGGAGTAGGGCTACCGAAGCAAATTGTGGTGTCTGACGTTGATGGTAGTAAAGGCGCAGCTAATTTAGTTATTGTCCACGGTACAAAAACCTGCGGATTAAAAGGGTCATTGGAATTAAATACAATTGAATCTGAGTATGTTCCGGGGGCCAATCCCGTAGCATCAAAAATGACATTTACTATGGAAGAATCTGCAGGGGCTACCGTATCCTGCTGTGGTGTAGCGCTAAGCAGCAAGCCGCCAATGGTAAATTCATATTCTTCCGTTTCCCCGTAWGAGAAGTTACTGCAAGTGTCAGAGGCACTAACAGTGCCATTATAATTACATCTCACTCTTAATCTTGTTTTACCCAATACTGCATTTGAAGGTATTACAACGCTTGTGGAAAACAACACTGTACTCCAAGTAGGAGAAGCATAAACAAATTCAGAAGCATCAGCAAAATCACCATCGCTGTTAAAATCAATCCAAACRCCAAATCCYTGAGACCACGATGGACCGGAYTGCATGGTCATGGAATAGGTGCTGTCGCGATAARCKGTTGTTGTAACTGTTTGGTCRTAAATGTAATTATTTRCCTGRCCRTTGCAMCCGGARCCCAGCYTGYTCARASTRTTAAATGTGAAATTATTRATGTAGTCACCAGAGCTACAAAGGTTAGTGTAAGTTGGAATGCATGWRGTAGGTGAGCTTGCTCCACCACTAAGACCTCCTACRTCAAAAATCAAATCACTTGAGCCGTTGTTGTAAACAGTAAACGGAACAATTAATGAATCTTCACAGGCCGTTAGCGTATCAATGATAGTATCCGGAACCACATCAATTCCCGGTGGCGGATAGCTTTCCCCGGTAAGGCAAACCAAAGTATCAGCATCATTGTTAAAAATAGTGAGCGTATCGTCAAAAACGCTTACAGTTAAAGGGGAAAAAGTCACCATTACCTGCTGCGAATCCCCGGGCAATACTGAGAAGTTGGAGGTATCCACTGTGTAAACCGAAAGGTTGTTGGTAATGCTATCCACAAACAGCGTATCGCAGCCGTTATTGTACACCCAGAAAGTGTCCGTATTGGTGGTGAATTGAATAATCGAATCCAAGTCAAAACAACCGGAATTGGACAAAGCAATGGAAGGCGATCCAATGACAGTTAAAATTAGCACAACTGTATCAGATGGATTGAGCGGGTCGTTTCCTTTGATAAGGATGGAATCGATATAGGTCCCTGTAGTCAGCCCGGCAGAGCTAAAATCAATCGGAATTTTAATCGAATCACCAACAAGCACTGTGTCATTGATATTAGAAACCGTATAAAAATTAGAAAGCGGAGAGGCAAATGAAATGATGGATGTGTTTCCGTTCATGGTACCGTCATTTCCGCTTGCCGTTAAATCGTTGACGGTTTGGTCATCAAAATTCCAGTAGCCCACTAATCCGGCCTCACTTCCAGTTAACGTTTTGTCCATACTAGCAAGTATTTCTGCCTGTGATTTGGCTGTATTCCACACGCGAACTTCATCCATCTTTCCGTTGAAGTACCTGCCGGGATAATCGGTACATCCGATGGCGAGGTTCATGGAGCTGAATACCGGACTTGACCCAAGCGTCCCGCTAATGGGCTGCCCGTTCATATAAAGGGTTACGTTTTGCCCGTCTAAAACACAGGCGATGTGGTTCCAGGCATTTAAAGTTGCTGTCGGTCCTGTTCCAGGAACAAAATCATTGCACCATGTGGACATACTCGGCCTTCCGTTGTTTTGAATGGAGAGCAGGAAACCGTTACCCGTGCATCCCCTCGGCCCCCACGAAACAATACCAGTGTAATTGGGATCAGTACTGTATGCTTGCGGGTAAATCCAAGCTTCTACCGTGAGCTGCCCACCACCTGTCGGCAAGCTCACCGTGTTGCGGTTAATATAGTCCCCACTTCCATCAAAATCGGCAACATATCCATTGGTATCAATATTGAAAACTAAATTGCCCAGACCGGTGTTGTAAATGGTGAGTGTGTCGGTGATGGTATCATTGCAAGTGGTAATCGTTACGTTAAACGTGTCTGGATTTTCAGTCATTATTGGCGCGCTTGTGGCAAAGCCGTGCAGGCACACAATAGTATCGCCAGCATTGTTGGCAATGGTTAACGTATCGAAGAAATCGCCTATGGTGTTGGTGGGCACAAAATCAACGGTGATGCAGGCCGAATCACCCGGCATAACCACAAAATTGGTGGGTTTGTATTCAATTACCAAAAGCGGTGCATTAGGCGCATCGCCATCAAACGATTCCACATCTCGGCTGCCGGTGCCTGTGGACTCAATGAAGAATACCATGGAATTGCCTTCTGCCCAGCCCGCTCTGTTCACAATCTCCTGAACTATTAAAGACACATCGGGAGTTTGGTAATTTACGTTAAATGTCCATGCCGGAACATTCCAGTTAACTGATGCAGTAGTCCTTGTTCGTGAAGACATGTCGCTGAATACTGTAGCAAAAGTGAGTGCGTTATCATTGGCTTCTCCTTGGAAAATCATTGTCATCGGGCTGCTGTCTGTTCCATCTGCATGCAATTGCAAATAAGCATTGGTAACTACTGCGCCTTGAGGAATAGCTATTTTTTGGAAACGGAAGCCGATTTGTCGGTCATTAAACACAAAATGAGATGATGAAGTGAGGAAAGGCGTGTTTGGTGGTGAAAATTCTTGCCCATCATCACTCGATAGCGCCACTTGCGATGAAACAGAAAGAGGAAGCGTATCTACAATGAATTCGGGTAAATTGCTGGTAATTGCTGTAATCAACAATGTATCGCAGCCGGTGTTGCCAATGCATACTGTGTCTGTGGCAGTTGTCCATTGCATGATGGTGTCCAAATCAAGGCACGTGTCAGACAGGGCAATTGCAGGAGAGCCAACTACGGTCATCGTTACCGGAACAAGTAGTTGGGGGTTTACCGGGTCGTTGGAATAAAGCGCAATGTTGGTAGTGTAAGCGCCTGCACTCAAACCAAGCGCATTGAATTCCACACCGACTTTTGTCGAATCATTGCTTACAATTGTGTCGGCTGTTGTTAAAGACACGTTGAGCCAAGAGGGTAAATTGCCCACTCCGTTGTATTGCAATTGAACAGTGTGTAGCTCAGTGCCTACAAAGGCATCTACACCGGGGCTGTTGTCCACCGTTACAACAATTTGCCCGTCAGCCAGCCAAGCGGCAAGTTGTGCACCTCCATAGGCATAATTTCTAATGATGTCAGTACCGTTAGGCGGGTTGCCATCGGGTATTTGCTCTATGAAAGTGCCGTCAATAATTACGTCTGCATACTCTGTTCCGCTGTCAAAATCACCGTTAATAGTAATGGTAATGTATATGGAATCAGGATTTCCGTTCACAGTAAACGTATGATTGGTGGCAACTCCTGATGTGGTCCAGGTTTGCGAACTGATGGAATCTACATTAGCTGAATCTCCAGCAATGTTGTAAAACAAATCGCTCAGCCCGGTGTTGTATGTGGTAAGAGTGTCTGTGATAGAATCGTTGCAAGCAATTATCGTTACGTTAAACGAATTAGGATTAACTGAAATAATCGCAGGCGGAACGGATACCCCGATTAAGCACACAAAAGTATCTTTGTCATTATTAAAAATTCTAAGCGTATCGTTAAAAGTATTGATTGTACTTGGCGCAAACGTTACCTGCACTTGGGCAGAATCGCCAGCGAGAATGGTAAAATAGGAGGTGTCTATGCTGAATTCAGAAGTAAAGACCTTCATGCTGTCAACAAAAAGCGTGTCGCATCCGGTGTTGTATACCCACAGCGTGTCGGTTTTTGTAGCAAACTGCATAATGGTATCGAAATCAAGACAAATGTCTGACATTGCTACGAGCGGAAATCCGTTTACCGTTAAAATGGCTGGAATCGTATTAATGGAACTGAGCGGGTCATTAGAATTAGTATTGATATTAACGCTGTATTTGCCTGTAATCAACCCCGTGCTGTTGAATTGAACCGGCACTTTGATGGAGTCCCCGGCAAGTACAGTATCGTTACTGTTTGCAATAATGTCGAACCAACTCACACCATTTATTTGCATGCGGACTTCGTGAATTTCAGTTCCAACAAATGGGTCCACTCCCACACTGTTGTCAAGCGTTACGGTAATTTGCCCGTCAGCCAACCACGGGTCAATTTGGGGAGAAGTAAACACATAATTGACAATGATGTCGGTTCCGTTTGTTGGGTTTCCATCAGGAATGGTTTGAATGAAAGTGCCGTCCATAATTAAATCTGCCGATTCGGTGCCACTGTCATAATCGCCATTCAACCTTACAGTGATAAAAATGGAGTCCGTTCCGGGTGGGAGATTGCTAAAAATATGATTGGTTGCTTGCCCCGAAACCGTGAAGTTCTGAAAACTGGTAGAATCATAACCGGCTGTACCAGTCAAATTGTAGAGTAAATCGCTGCCTCCGTTATTAAAAATCGTCAATGTGTCGTTAATGGTGTCGTTACAGCTATTAATTGTAACCTGAAACGTGTCGGGCACAAATGAAATTTGTGGTGATTCAAACACCTTCCCAGAAAGGCAAACCGTTTTATTTACATCATTATTATAGATAAAAAGCGTATCGAAATAATTGCCGGAATTCACCGGTGCAAAAGTGGCGAGTACTTGCAACGAATCACCCGGCAACACAAAGAAAGTAGAAGTATCTATGCTGAATTCACTCAAATTATTGGTGATGCTGTCCACAAACAAGGTATCGCAGCCATCGTTGCGCACCCAAAAAGTGGTGTCGTTGGTGGTAAATTCCATAATGGAATCCAGATAAAAGCAGGAATCAGACAAGGCAATGATGGAAGAACCGGTTACATTCATGGTAATCGGAATGGTATCGGGACTGCTCAACGGGTCGTTGGATGTAATTATGATGGTGTCCATGTATGTGCCTACATTCAAGCCAATCGAATTGAATTTTACACCAGCCTTTGATGAGTCGTTTGAGGGGACAGTGTCAGATGTAATATCAGTAGTTAGCCAACTCGCGGGAGGGTCGCCAATAGTGATGTCGTCAAAATAGGAGTTGGCCGTAGTTGACCATTTGTATAAATGCACTTCGTTAATGGTAGTAAGGCCTACATCCCGAAAAGAAGTACCTCCTACCAAGAGGGCTCCGTTTACGTAAACATCGTATGTCTTTGCCGTCCAATTAATGTTGAGAAGTTCTATATTATACCATACATTAGGGCTGTATGCGCCAACATTGAATGTATTGAGATAGAACTGCCCGTTTATGTCCATAAACATGTAAATCAATGTGTTGACGGTAATACTTGTTGGGTTGTTTCCTATCACTACAAAAGTGCCATATTGTGTGTTGCTGTTGGATTTTATCTGGAAACTAACCCTGTCAGGCGTACTTGAGGTAAATGTGTGACTGATGCCGTCCAGATGCACTGAAACCCCGCCTAGCATCTCAGCGGCATAACTTCCGTTTGCGGGATTGGCGGTAGTAACCTGCTTGGTATAGCCCCCTCCTTCATTTACCCATGTGGCAATATTTCCGCTTTCAAAACCATCAAAAAAGATGTTTGTACCGCCAGCCACCTGCCCGCTGAAAGACAATGAATAATCTAAATCTGCCACGCCCGTATTGTAAATTGTCAAGGTGTCGGTCAGCGAATCACCACAAGCAACTGTTACATTAAATGAAGTTGGATTGTAAGAAATAGTCGGGGCAGGAATACCAACCCCAAGCAGGCAAACCGTAGTGTCAATGTCGTTATTATAGATATACAGGGTATCGTTAAAAGTGCCCGCTGCTGTTGGCGAAAAGGAAACAACAACTAATTGTGAATCCCACTGTAGCACATAAAACGTAGAGGTATCCACATAAAAGTGCGACAGGTTATTGGTAATGCTGTCCACAAAAAGCGTGTCACAGCCGTTATTGTAAACCCACAATGGAGAGACATTGGTGGCATTGAGCATTGCCGTATCCAAATCCATGCAGGCGTCTGACAAGGCAATGAAAGCAGGTGTTGCATCAACAAAAACACTTTGCGAATCAATAAAAGTGCAAGAGTCGGGCGTAAAGCGCACCATCTCGCTGGCCGCAATCCACAAAGAAGAGTTTCTGCCCGGCACTACATGAGCAACCGAGCCGTCAAAGTTTTCAATTCCCATGGTCATGCAACAGGACGACTCGGTTGAAGTAGTATGAATTTCAATAATATCGCTCGTTTCATACAAAACCACTTGGGCGGTAACTTTTGCAATGGCATCGCAACACCAGGGAATGGATGTGAAATTGACTATCAACTTCCGATTAGGAGCTATGCCGGTGGTGAAATATTCAACGCTGCCGTTTCCAGGAGGGTATAAATCTTCCCACGCAAAGGCAATTAAGTTATTGGGGGTGAATGTAGTAGGCAAGAAATCTCCCGAGCAACAGCCATCATTATTATTATTGTCAAAGGAGATAAAACCATTTGAAGAAATGGTAATAGAATCATACGGCAATCCGAAAAAATTAAAGGTAAATCCAATAGGTGCCCTTGCCGTATCATCATCACTCATGGCAGTAGGAGTCCCAGAACCTGCTACAGGTGCAAAAGCCAGCGAAGTGTCAATTCCATAACCGATATAAGTATAAGAAATGGCGTGGGTTCCTCCGCCTGCATTTGCCGGTGTAAAAACATTCCCTGAAATGCCTGTACCGCTAAAAGTGCCACCTGTGGGTGTTCCGGTTAAAACTGAGGGCGCGTCTGTTATACAGTAAGCGGGATTAAGCCCTGTAAAGCCCACCAAAGGCAAGACGGTACAAGTATCTTGGGCTGAAACAAAGCCATTCAACAATAAAACGGTTGGGAAAATAAATAGCCAGGTGAATTTTCGCAGCATGGTTTGAGCAGAAAAGTTGTAAAATTAAACTATTTAATAGGTATGAATCAAATATTTTTTCAATCAGAAACGAATAATGTATAAATTTGGCTTTCCTAAATATAAAATGCACTAAACAACTGAATTACATTATTTTATAATCACTACTTATTGTTCTAAAAAACAGCATTTTATTTCAAAACAGCTATGAAAAGACTATTTAATTTCTCCATTATTTCCCTTATACTTTTTTCGGTAAAAATTGGATTCTCACAGGAATTAGCTGTGGCCACAGAAAGTAAGCTCGTTGATGAATCTTTAAACATCAGTGCACTCATTGCGAAAGGAAATCAATTACTAACCAAGGGTCTTTTTGGCACTGCCCGTCCAATTTGGGATAGCGTATTGCAAACCAACCCCAATCACGCTGATGCCAACTTTAAACTCGGCATGTGCTACCGCAATTCACTTGATGAGCAAGGGAAAGCTCTCCCCTATTTCCGCAAAGCAGTTAAAGACGTTACAGAGAAATACAATTTTTTCAGTTCCTCCTCCACAAGTGCTCCCTATGATGCGCATTTCTTTCTTGCTGAGAGCTACCTTACCAACGATTTGGCCGACAGCGCCCTTTTGCAGTTCATCTATTATAAGACCAATTACAGTGGCGACAATCCCATTGATATTGACCGCCACATCTACATGTGCCTCAACGCCAAAAACGGACCAAAYAGCCCCAGAGATGTCACTTTAAAAAATCTTGGAAAAGCACTYAACACCGAGTTTKCRGAAACCAATCCGGTTGTATCTATTGACAACTTAACCATGTTTTTCAGCTCRCGCAGGACGAGAAAAGAAGGCGAAAATAAAATASATGAAAAAGTRGGCAAGTACAACGAAGACATTTATGTAACCGTTAAAAATAAAGAGGGCAAATGGGAATCGGCACAGCCCTATAAATACAATACTGATAATAACGAAACCCCTCTTTGCCTTGGTGCAAATGGCACTTTGTATTTAAAAAGAGAAGAAAACGGTACTTCTGATATTTACGAAAGTGTTTTTCAAGAGGGCACATGGAAACAGCCGCAATTGATTACTTCCATAAATTCATCATCCAATGAAATTGGCGCGAGTGTTTCTGCTGATGGCAAATACCTCTACTTTTCAAGTGACCGCGTTGACGGGCTTGGCAAATTTGATATTTACCAATGTGAGAAAAAAGCGAGCGGCAAATGGGGAAAACCCAAAAACCTCGGCAACTCCATCAATACCGAATTCAATGAAATCTCTCCTTTCATTCATCCCAACGGAAGAACCTTGTTTTATAGCGCCAACGGCTATGCCAGCAAAGGCATGGGCGGCTACGATGTATATTATGCAGAGATGAGTGACAATGGAGCTTGGTCTGAACCCCAAAGCATGGGTTATCCCATTAATAACGTAAAAGACAACTTACATTACTACATTGCCACAGGTGGAGTGCGATACATGACGGCTTTAAAAGCCGGATACAGTTATGATTTATACGAAATTGAAGGTGGCGGCTTTGATTTTGAAAACGTGGACGTGGGTACACAAGTAATCCAACTAACGACCGAAATGGATGTGATGGATGTAATGGAGCGTGAAGTCGAAATAGAAAAAGAAGTGGAAGTGATAGAAGTGATAGAGGAGATTGTAGAAGTTGAAAAAGAAATAGAGGTGCAGCAGTTTATTGACCCGACCACGGGCGAAATCATCTCCCCGGAAGAATGGCAGCGAAAAAGAGATTCCATCGCTAAAGCAGAAGAAGAAGCTAAAAGGCGCGCAGAAGAAGAGCGGCAGCAGCGTGAACTAGAAAAACTGCGGCAAATGGACAGTGCGGTAGCTACTGCAGTTGATGAGCTACAAGCCCGTTTACAAGCAGAAATAGACACAGAAAAAGAAAAAGTGAAAACAATTGAAGAAAAAGTGACTGGCTTGGAAGAGCAATTGAAARCATCAGCAAATAAAATAGCAGAAGCTGAARAGAAKGTTAAAGCGGCTGAAGAAAGRGCAAAACAAGCTGAAGAAAAAGCTAAAACAGCTGAAGATGCATTGGCAGAAGCTAAAGAAGAAATGYTCAAAGGTGCSGATGAAAAATTCAAGGCAGCAGAAGTAAAAGCACAAAAAGCAGAGGCAATGCTGGCCATTGCAAATCAAATGCTAAAAGCCACCGAGAAAAAATTCAAAGAAGCAGAAATAAAAACACAAAAAGCAGAGACAATGTTGGCCATTGCAAACCAAATGCTAAAAGCCACGGAGAAAAAATTAAAAGAAGTAAAAGAAAAAGAAAAAGATGCGTTGGAGAGGTTAAATAAAGCCATGAAAAAAATAACTGAGGCAGAAACGAGAGCCAAAAAAGCAGAAAACGAACTAAGAACGATGAAGGGCGAAAAAGAGTCTGCCCAGCCTATTGTTGCTGCCGGCAACATCGAAGCGGGAAAAGCTGTTGCCGTTTATTTCGGTTTCAACAGCAGTGCTCTCAACAAATCTGCCAAAGAACAACTTGGCAACTTACTCGATTTCATAAAGAAAAACCCCAACAAAAACCTTGAAATCATCGGTTATACCGACAATAAAGGAAGCTGGTTAGCCAACCTTTCTGTCTCCAGTAACCGGGCAGAAACGGTTTTCAATTACTTAGGGAAAAATAATATCGATGAAAAGCAAATGGTCTATTACGGAAAAGGCAGCACCTCCCCTGCTACCTCAAATGACACCAAAGAAAATCGCAAACTAAACCGAAGAGTTGAAGTGCTG
>NVWW01000129.1 GCA_002746335.1 Flavobacteriales bacterium
TTATTAAAAGTAAATGCCGTGGCAATGGTTTGCGCAGCCGAGCCGTTAAACTCAACTGTACTGCCTGTAATTGTGTAAGAGTTGGTTCCCTGGGTAAAAGTACCCGCCACACCCACAGTGCTGCTGGAGGCCAATGTTCTCGCGCCTGTAGAAGAAGATGTTAGGTTATTGTAATTAAAAGCGAGAATGGTTTGTGCACCACTTCCGTTGAAATCAATTGTGCTTCCGGTAATTGTATAGGCATTGGTTCCGGGTGTAAAAGTCCCCGCCACACCAACAGTGCCACTGGCAGCCAGAGTTCTTGCCCCGGTGGAAGAAGAAGTAAGATTGTAATAATTGAAGGCAGCCATTGTCTGGGCAGCTGTCCCGTTAAAATCCACAGTGTTGCCAGTAGCGGTGGCGGTTAAAGTAGTAACTGTAATACCACTTGCGATATTTAATATAGAGCTTGCCGCATTTATCCATGTACCGGCTCCTTGCAAATCAGCAGCAGCAGGGGTGCCGGTCATGCTGATGGTTCCGTTATTCGTTACGGTTACTCCCGCAGCAACGTCAATAATGGCGTCAGTAGTAATGTCAGCAGCTGCAGGAATTGTATGGTTGGTAGTAAAATTAATTTGCCCGCCTAAGGTAATGGTACCCTGATTGGTACCGTCTGAAGTGAAATTTTTACCGACTCCATCTAAAGTGAGGTCACTGTTCCCGAACGATTGAGTGCCACTATTCGAATAATTCCCGTGAACGGTTATATGGCGGTTGTTACCTGAAGAAAGTGTTCCTCCGTTATCTATTGTCAAATCGCCACAGGCCGTCTCACCCGCGTTCAAGCTAATAATAGCTGTGTTTACAATGGTTACGTTGTCGCAATCGCCCGGCACCACCCCGCCCGACCACGCTGTGGTGTTAGGCCAACTATCCGTAACAGCATTTGATGAAATATTGACGACAAGAGCTACATTTAAAGTGGCATGGCTAACAAGAGGGGGGTCTGTCATTCCCCAGGTACCTGTACTTGAGGCATCATAATAGATGGCATAAGGACTTCCAGCAGCAGTAGCGGTCGTCACTTTAATTTGCAGCCCCGTAATGGTAAACTCATCTATTTTATCGGCAAGGCCATCTGTTGAAATTTGAATAGTAAGTGTTGAGGCGGTAGTGCTTTGTATTGATATGGCATCAATGTCTCTATTCCCGGCTGCCGAGCTAACACTACCGGCGCTTGTGTTAAATTCAAAGCCAGCGCCATCAAAATTCAATACATAGGTTAGATCGGTTTGGCTTGCGGAAAAATCGTCAGTGGCGTCTTCGGTGATGACAATGTCGCCCAAAGTAATATAAGCATCACAGCCCTCGGTAAAATTTCCTGTGGGCAAGGTAATAACTGTTGTGGCAAATGAACAATGAAAACTAACCAATAAAAGGAATAGAATTGCGATTCTTGGTATTTCTTGTCGCTGAACCATGCTGGCTATTAATAAAATAAGCACCTGAATGCAAAAAACATGGTAAAGTTACCAAAAATAGCAAGAAATTACTTCAAATGAAGTTTGTGGATAAAGGTGTGTCCGTTGTAATCGATTTTTAAAAAGTAAATGCCTGAAGCAGAGGTTTTCAACGGAATGTTGACACCCGATTTTTGTATTTGCAATGAAATGTCGTCCATCATTTTCTGACCAAGTACATTGTGCAGAGAAAGATGCACTTCTGAAAGCACATCAAAATCAAACAGCACGAGTACTTTTTCAGGGAGTTGAATAACAGTGATGTCTTCATTGCCGATTTCATCCATTCCAACGCCCTGCAACACGGTAATATCCGCAAAAGCCGAGTCAGCGCAATTTCCATTCAGCGAAGTTACAAGCAGCACTTCGTAATCTCCTTCYACAGTATAGATATGCAGAGGAGTTTGTAGCGTGTCTGCCTGAGTACCATCRCCAAAATTCCATTGATATGTATTTCCRCCTGATGACAAATTRACAAAGCTCACTTCTCCCCCGTCAATCAGRTAAACSGTGTCGCTGCTTACTRAAAATGCGGCAATTACTTCGTCAGGTTCATCAATAAACACCTGTTGAACATCATCGCAACCGTTGGCGTCAGTTACGGTTGCTTGATAAGTRCCTGATAAAAGGCCGCTTACCGATGAAGTGGTTTCACCACCCGACCAAGCATATTGATAAGGCGGAGTGCCGTTATTTACGGTAATCGCTGCCGAACCGTCATCCAATCCAAAGCAGCTTGCGTTTTCAACCGTAACATCATAAGATAAGCTCACTGCAGTATTAACATTAGCACTTGCTATAATTGTACAATTACCTGCATCAGTTATTGTTACACTATATGTGCCGGCAATAAGGTTTGCTATGTCCTGTGTTGTTTCTCCATTTGACCACAGATAGCTAAGAGGAGATTTGCCATTTTCCACATCGAGATAAATGTACCCACCACTCAAACCCGAGCAGGACATAGGGTTCGTTTCGAGCGTGACGGCCATGCCAAGCGAATCCACAAAAACGGAAATCACCTCCGTACAGCCGTTAGCATCGCTGGTAGTAACTGAGTAAATTCCAGCACATAATCCTGTTTTAACCGATCCCGTATCTCCTGTATCCCACAGGAAGCTATAAGGAGCAATTCCCCCTGAAGCTGAAAGTAATACCTCACCATCACAGGTGCCATTACAGCTCTCGTCATCTGTAACTGAAATACTTGTCAACAAAGGAAAATTGGGCTCCGATACGTGTGCATCGGATAAGGATGTGCAGCCGTTCGCATCGGTAACCGATAAAGTATAATCCCCCGCAATTAAGCCGGTAGCTGTTGCTGTTGTTTGCGCCCCTGCATCACTCCACAAATAAATATAGGGCGCTGTGCCTCCTGAAGCATTTGCGCTTGCCTCCCCATTGCTTCCATCGAAACAACTCACATCAGTAATGGAAGTAATGTTAACCACAGGCGCTCCACTATTTGAAAGTGCAATGGTATCAAACGCAAGGCAACCTATTGAGTCAATGATGATAACCGAGAATGTTCCTGCCTGGAGGCCGGTAGCCGTTGCCGTAGTTTGAGTTGAAGCGTTATTCCAAAGATAACTGTAAGGAGAAGCGCCTCCGGTTACATTCATGGAAATTTGCCCGTCAGACATTCCACAAGTGGGTGCTGTTACTGTTATTAATGAATTGAGCGCCAACGGCTCGTCAATGACTATTGTTTGTATTGAAGTGCAACTGTTGTTATCGGTAACAGTTACAACATACGAGCCAGCACACAATCCCAGCAAAAGCGTGTCAGTGCTTCCGGTTGACCAGTTCACTGCATAAGGTAGCATTCCTCCCAAAGGATTTACTTGAGCTTTTCCCGTACAATTTCCGCTGCACATCACGTTTTGAACAATGACATTTGCAGATAGTAACGATGGAGTTTGCAACACCGCGCTAGCCGTGTCTATGCATCCGGTGGCATCGGTAACGGTTATTGTGTATGTTCCTCCTGCCAATCCCGTCAAAAGGCTGTCAGTACTGCCTGTGTTCCACACATAGCTGTAAGGTAGATTATTTCCTGAAGGAAACGCTACCAACTGCCCATCACTGAAGCCACTACAGGATGGACTAAGAGCAGAGAGGCCGGCAATAACTGGAAGCGATTGCCCAACATGCACGGTGTCCTCCACTGTGCCGCATAAGCTTGTGTTGTCTGTTACTACAATGGAATAAATACCTGCCGGAACATTGAAAAGCGTGTCGCTGGCTGTTATGTTGGTGACAACCTGAAGCGTGTCTCCATTTTGGTTTTTCCACAAGTAATCCCACGGGCCGCTGCCTGTACCGGTGGCAATAGCCATGCCGGTAGCGCTTAGGCCGCATGCCGTTCCTGCAGATTCTTTTTTGATGGGTGCCCCAAGATGCAACAGGAACCTTGCTGGCGATGAAACGGAAGGCACATACCCCCATGGGGTTGAAGTGGTGTCGTCAATGGTGAACTGATAAGAAGTGTCGGCTAGGTTGATGAATGCACCAGTTTTCAAATCCTCCAAAACATAGCAGGAACTAAATGTCATTTCAGAAATATCATCTAATGAAATGGTGTAAACGCTATCGGTTACATAAAGAGTGTTACCTCCAACGGAAATCGGGTCGGTGGCCCAAACATTCACCCTGAGCGGCAATGTAAGTCCAGTACCAATATCAGGGTAGGTGTTAATGGTCATTGGAACCGAATCGGCCGATTCGGTGGCGATGTTCACCCAACCATACAATTTCAGTGCGTCCAGCGTATCGTCATAAGCAGGCGTGGCGATGGACATAAACCGCACATGGGCAAGGTTGTAATAGCCGGCCCCTTCCACCTCCAGTGCAAAGGAAGAATCAATCTGYGGCCCGATAACTTTCAAAAACGGGTCGGAGGGCGATGCTTCCTTGTCTGGCTCTTCGAAGGTTACAGTGCCGGAGCCAGTACTGGCCTTGATGAAAAACGCCTGATGAGAAGCAATACGAGCCGGAGGGGAATTGGCGTCAAGCGTAACGTAATTGCTCGTTCCCTCATCCCACACATATGCAAATGGCGTAACATTGGCTGTGCGCGTAACCAAATCCCAGCGRATTTCGCAGGGATAAGGGTTGCCGATGAAATTCCAACCATCATCCGCATCATTCCCTGAAGAGTTATAAGTAGCCGCCACGGCTTGAGTAGATTTATTTGGCGACCCGGTTAAGTCAGCCGTTACCGGAAACGGTTTCCCGATTATTCCCTGCACCCAAGTGATATAACCGGTTCCTGCCGCAATACCATCGGTCAATGCACCTAGGCCTGTCCAGCCCAAGTCCAGGTTTCCCAGCACCGCTTCGTTATACGTCCAAACGGATGGTTCAGCAGCCGGTGCATTGCAGTCGCTACAACCGTCAATATGAAATTCGTTGTACCAGTCATTCATTGTGGCTCCGCCTACAGGCCCGGAAAGCCCCTTCCATCCTTCCGTGCCTCCAATATAGCGCTGCATAGTAATGTTGCCAATGATGTCTGCCGTTGGCTGAATCTCAGCTATACGGCCCGTACCTGAGGCATCAGAAAGAATGGTGAGCGCACTGTTGGTATTGAAAGTACCGTTTGTGAGCGTTAACGTATTTCTCAGGTTATGTGCGTTAGCCGCAATGCTGGCGCCCGCACTGTTATTTAGCGTCAGGTTGTGAAAATTGCTGGCGCCCTGTATCGTTTGCGCTGTAGTTCCGTTCATGGTAACGGTTCCGGTTTGTTCGGTAAATGTGCCGTTGTTCGTCCAGTTGCCTCTTATATTAATGTTATCGCTGGCTCCTCCCGTTTGCAAAGTGCTTGTGCTAGCAATGGTCAAATGATGAAACTGCTCGCCTCCAGCATTGGTGATAGTTTGTGTGCCACTCCCGCTAAAAGTAGTGGTTCCTGCCCTCGGCACAAATTCACCGCCCGAGTTTGTCCAGTTACCTGACACATTGATATTAAACCCATTGGCATCCATCACCTTGCCTGAGCCGATGGTTATGTTGCCTGCAATAGTAGTATTGATGTTCAGTTTGGCGCTGTCGCTGCCGTTATTTCCAATATTGTAGTAGCCGCCCACACCTGGGTCTTTGATTTGCTGGTTGGCAGTGCCATTGTAATTTACCGTATTACCAGTCGCGGAAGCATTAAGCGTTCCCACAATCAACACATCTCTGCTTGCGCTGAGTGTCGCATTGGTTCCCTGTATCCAGGTAGAACCGGCATTGGCTCCCACAAGGTTTCCTCCCGTTGTTAAAGAACCATTGTTGTTCACCGTAATGTCACTTAAAACACGAACATCTCCTGTGCCAGATCTTGAAAGCGTAGCAGTGCTCGCGATGGTTTTATCACCATTTCTTATTCTTATAGTGCCTGTATTACCTATTGTTCCGTTTCCGGAAATGGAGGAGCCAATACCATCCAAATGAATATCTCCTGAGCCAATGATAGTTCCGCTATCGATAAAATTCTCATTGATGATAAATGTGAAATCATTAGACAAAATGGTGCCACTTCTCACGGTAAGGCGGTTTACAGTATCGTTTGCGGTGGTGGTAATAAAATCAGGAGCTATAATGATAACATTATCAGCAGAAGCGGGAACACAAATGCAGTCCCACACGGCAGGATCGGTCCAACTGCCTCCACCCAGCCCCCTGCTGGTAACCAACCCTGAAATCTGCACTGGCAAATTCACAGCAGGAGCATCAGGACTGCAGGCGGTGCTTGCCACTACCCGAACTGTATCAATACCAGTCGAAGACCAGGTTACCCGCATACTGTCTGTGCCCTGTAGGCTGAGATTAAGTGAGCCACTACCATTTACAACAGACCAGGTATAAGTATAACCTGGTCTTGAAGTTACAGTATAAGGCTCCGTAGAACCATCTTGTGGCGCTATATTTCCTGTAATAGACGAGGTTGGCAATGTGTGAATATTTATGGCAGTGTCCCTAGGTGTTCCGCTAGTACATGCGTCAACTTCCGTAACTCGCACCGTGCCTACCTGTCCCGTTGAACCCCAATCAACAGTGATGCTGTTGGTGGTACCTCCGCTTGCCTGCGTGCCACCAATAATTGTCCAGAAATAGGTATTGGGCGGTAGGTCAATGACCGAATAAGTCACTCCTATTTCGTTAGTGCATACCGAGTCATTGCCGGTGATGACGGATGTTGTGGGTCCGGCACAAGCACCCGTGTCGGCAAAGACTAATTGATAGAAAGCGGTCAAACCGTTGCGCTGAGCTAAGTTGCTTGCAGGCACCGCATCTGCGTGCGTGCCGTTGGGCGGGTTGTCATAAGCGCTTACCGCTGAAGCACGGGTCAGCAGGTGGGTTTTCGCTACTATAGTTTGGCTTGTGAAGCCAGTGCCCGTAAGATCGAGGTCGTAATTAATACCGCTCAATCCGTTGCCTGAGCTTAGTGTCCAGTAACCTTCGGTGAATTGGGCATCCATCGTAAAGCCGCTTTCGTTTACAGGCAATCCGCTGGCACCTGGGTCGGTGGTGACAAATTCCGAAACAATGGTACCGCCTGTGGTCAGTGAATTGACCGTCAAATCAGCGGGGCGGTAATCGGCTGCAATTCCAACAGGAAAATTCAGCGTGCCACCACCGGCTGCTTTCCATCGTTCAAACCTGCCAAGAATATTTCCTGATGTGCGGGATAACGTACCAACATTGGAGGTACTGGTTCCTAAAGTGAGCACATTGCCTGAGGCCACGATGATATTGCCAGAAGTCATTGTTATCGTATTGGAAACGGTGGTATTGTCATTGATGGTAAGCGTTCCGGATGATTTGTTTGTTGTCAGGTTAAAAAATGTTTCTCCTGAAGCGTTGGTGATGGATTGAGCCGCAGTGCCATCAAAAATTATCGTGCGAACCTGCTCAAGAAATGGGTCTGCATTAGAACTCGTATTTGACCAATTTCCGGCAATGGTTATATCAAAAGTTGACACATCTAATTGTGCTGTACCACTAATGGTCAGGTTGCCGTTTACATCAATTGCACCTGCTAATGTTTTAATACCAGCATTTGATGCAGTAAGATGATAGTAATTGCTTGAGGGTATTTTTATGGTCTGCGAGCCACTGCCATTGTAATTGATTGTATTTCCCGAAGCCGATACTGTTAAAGCTCCAGTGGTTAATACCGCCCCACCGGCATTTAATAGAGCATTGACACCATTTATCCATGTAGAAGATACTGCATTTCCAACGATATTTCCGCCTAGAGTGATGCTGCCGTTGTTGGTAACCGTTATGCCTGCATCAAGAGTTACTTGTCCTGTTGACTTGGTGAGGGAAGCACCTGCTGGAATCGTCTTATTGCCACCGGTTATGAGCAGTTCGCCCGTATTGTTGATGGTTCCCGTTCCGTCAATGAAGAAATCCGTTCCCGTCAATCGGGTAATGCCTGTTCCGTTGTGGCTACCGTCCACAATGTAATCGCCACTCACATTCAGTGAGAAGCCCGCGTTGTCAAGCACTCCTCCACTCGGTTGTATTTCAAGATTATTACATGTGTCGCCTACGGTTAAAGTAACAACATCCCCACTGCTGATGCGGATGTTGTCAGTAATGAGTGGCACAAGGGGGTTGATATTCCAGGTAGCCGGGGCATCCCAATCTCCAGTAGTAACGCTGAAAACAATCGCATAAATCGTAACAAACACAGTGTCTTCCGCTGCAGCGGGGCAGGCCCCTGCATCGGCAATGACTCTCACCTGGCCTGAACCGGGAGTGCCCCAATCCACCGTAATGCTGCTGTCGCTGAGGCCGGGAGCAGGATTAACCGTTCCGCCCGTAACTGACCAAGCGTAGGTGTAACCGGCATTTCCGTCCACTGAATACTGTATTCCGGTGGCTCCCTCTCCCACTCCTATCCTACCGGTGAAGTTGGTGGTCGGAAGAGTATGCTTTTTCACTGGAAAATCAAAGGGAGCACTACCACCACAATTGTTGTTTTCCACTACCCGCACATTACCCGTTCCACCCGGTACGCCATCCCAATTTACTGTAATGCTATTGGTATTGGTCCCGCTTACTTGCGTACCTCCGGTAATTGTCCAGGTGTAGGTGTTGGGGGGATTGTCGGTAACGAAATACGCTTCGCCAGCTGCACCCGCACAAACCGAGTCAGCACCTGTAAATCCTGAAATAATGGGCGGGGAACAGGCGGAAGTATCCCCAAAACAATATTGTGCTGAGATGACATTAATGTTGTTTCGCCTTGCGGTGTTGCCCGTAGCTGCGAGGTGCGTACCTACGCTATCCCAGTCACTGACTGCATTGGGGCGGGTGAGCAAACGGGTGGCACCGTTGATGGTAAAGCTGGTGAAGCCGTTTCCGGTGAGATTCAGATCGTAATCGGTACTTGCAAAACCGTTGGCGGCAGCTAAATCCCAGTACCCTTCGCTGAAGGTATTGTAAAGCGTTTCGGGCGCATCGCTTATGGGCATACCTGCAGTCCCTGGGTTGGTTGTTACGAACTGGGCAATTATGGAGCCGCCTGTGGCAATGCTGTTGAAAGTAGGCTGTGCAGGGCGGTAATCGGAAGAAGTGCCAATCGGAAACAGGTAAGCCGTTACCGGAGTATTTGCCCATCTTTGTAAAGTGCCGACAATAGTTCCTGCCGTGTGCGTCAACGTACCTTCATTGGCTGTGCTTGTTCCGAGAATCAAAGTATTCACGCCAGTAGCAATATTACCACCGCTCATTGTCAGCGTGCCTCCGGCAGTGCTTGAAACAGTAATATTATTATTTAGCGTAAGTGTACCTGCTGATTTATTTACCGTCAAATTGTAAAACGATTCTCCCGAAGCATAAGTGACGGATTGCACCCCCGAGCCATCAAAAGTGACGGTTTGGGTTTGTTCAACAAAAGTGCCGCCATTGTTGGTATAGTTGCCTGCAATGGTCATATCAAATAACCCGACATCAAAGGTGCTGCCTGAATTAATGGTAAGCGTACCATTTATGTCGGTATTGGCAAGCAGTGTTTTGGTAGAGGCGTTTGTTACAGTTAGGTTGTAATAGGATGAGAAAGGCACTTTAATGTTCTGAGCAGCAGTGCTGTTGTAATTAATCGTATTTCCCGTAGCAGAGGCATTCAACGTACCTAAAGTAAGCAAGACACCGCCAATATTGAGCGTTGAATTCGCTCCGTTCGTCCAAGTCACCGTAGTTGGGGTACCCATCACTCCGTTAACAATATCAAAATCGAAATTTACGGTGCCATTATTAGTTACCGTGAGGATTTGTCTAATTCTAACATTTCCACCTGTTTTTGTAAGATTTGTTCCAGATGTGATATTGATATCTACTCCATTGAAATCAAACGTATTGGTGTTATCAATGCTCCCTGTGCCCGATAAATTTACAACACTGGTTCCTCGCAACTCCAAACGATTGGTACCGGTATACCTTCCGTTAACAGTTAAGTCGCCTCTAACCTGGAGTCGCGCCCCATCATCAAATATTTCACCATTAGGGCCATTTATGCTAATATTATTAATCGTTGTATTTCCTGTAAGAGTCACAATGTGTGGGTCAGCTATCACTATGTTATCCGTGTTAGCTGGTATGCAGTTGCAATCCCA
>NVWW01000130.1 GCA_002746335.1 Flavobacteriales bacterium
CCACGACATCCAGGATCCTTACCGCCATGGCCTGCGTCTATCACTACTGTTCTGACCTTATATGGCTTACGAATACTTGAATTGAAGGCAAAAAGTACTGAAAGCACACCAACAGTAATAATGAATAGTGGAACTCTCTTAAACAAGTACTTAACATTTTCCATTTGAGATGAATACTTTATTGTTATTAAACAAGTTAGTAATATATAATTAGCTAGATTTAACAGGCATATATACGTATATCCTGCCTTCACGTTTCACAAAAATAACACAACTGGTTGATTTTAAAATTAACACTCAAATTAGAGTAGGTTACTCCTATGATTTGGGAATGAATAACCTCAATAGCTACAATTTCGGCTCACATGAAATCATGCTTATGTTTAATGTAAACAACAATTCSGRCTTATTTAATTCACCGAGAAAATTTTAATGAAAGGTAGCCGCACAAATCGTAAARCCCTATGGTTAATTGTCCTTTTGATTACATCAATTAATACGGTATCTGCACAAAAAAATGATATACTGAAAGGAGACCAAGAATATTTCAAGAAACATTATCGCAATGCCTTGAATTATTACAAGAAGGCATCATCAAAAGCAACCAACCTACCGGAAAAAACCATAGCTAATATGGCGGACTCATATTATCATGTTTCTAATTACGATTTGGCTATACAATATTATAGTCAGGTATCGATTGMTGGTCTTACATTGCCTCAATATTCCAACTATGGAAAGGCGTTACAATTCAACAAGCAATATAAATCAGCAAAAGAGATATTTAAAAAATTGTTGGAAAAGGATTTCCAAAATAGTTTAACAGCGAATAATATTCAAAGTTGTGATTATTCTATTGAAAAACATGATCCTTCCTCAGAGTATGATGTTGAAAAGACTGATTTAAACACATATGGAGAATCATTTGGAGTTCAGTTTTATAAGAATGGGATAGTATATGCCACAATAATAGATACGGCGAAAGACTACATCAGTGGATATGATAAAGTGGATAGAAACGGTAACCCATTTAAAGATTTAGGATTTTCAGAATTTAATAATGGAGAATTTAAAAAACCGATGTTGTTTTCTAAACATTTGGCATTTAATCATCATGAGGGGTCAATATGTTTTTCCGCAGATAATAAAACGATGTATTTCACAGAAACCGTAAAAATAAAGGGCAATATTATTTTGCAAATATTTCAGGTTGAATTTATCCATAATAAATGGAAAAATAAAAGAGCTTTATCCTTTAATAGCGATAAATATTCATGTGCTCATCCTTCTATTTCTTCTGACGGTAAACAATTGTTCTTTACTTCAAATATGCCTGATGGCTATGGAGGAAAAGATTTATATGTATCGATTAGGGAAGGTGACGTATGGGAAAAACCAACTAACTTAGGACAAGAAGTTAATACTGCTGGAGAAGAAATGTTTCCGTTTATAAATAAAAATGGAGTATTATATTTTTCTTCTGATGGTCACCCCGGATATGGTGGTTTGGATATTTATTCTGCTCTTTATTTCCATAATAAATGGGCAAAAGTTACAAATAAGAAAAAACCTTTAAATTCTTCAGGAGATGATTTTTCAATAGCTGTTGATCCAACAAATGAAAATTTCTTACTTTTTTCCAGTAACAGAGAAACACAAGGAAACCAAGACTTTATTTATAAAGCGATTAAAATGGATTTATCTGTTCGTGCTGATACGATAAAAGGTGTTATTCGTGATGATTTAACGGAGGAACCACAACTTGAAGTTTTAATTTTTGCATTTGATGATCCAGCTTTTGGTGATACACTTGCAAGAACGATCACGAATAATAAAGGAGAGTTTTCAATAATAGTTCCTAAAAAAGATGAATCGACTGCAGATAGGAATTTATTCCTTGTCGTTGATAAAAACGGATATGAAAGAAGAATGATTGATATTGATAATTCTTATTTTGAAACAGAAAAGCCATTATTTCAAGATTTAAATATTGAATTGAAAGGGGAATTGACAGAAGATAAAGTGATTAAATTTTACAATATGTATTTTGATTTTGGAAGTGCAAAATTAAATGTAAAAACAAAAACAGTCTTAAATAGAGTTGCATTGATGTTAAAAGAAAACCGCGAAATAAAAATTGAATTGAGTGCTCATACAGATAGCCGCTCGGATGTGGATTTCAATCTTGAACTTTCAAAAAAAAGAGCTGAAAATGCCAGGAAATATGTTCTTTCGAAAAATATAGATGCTGAACACATTTATGCAACGGGGTATGGTGAATTAAAACTATTAAATCACTGTGAAGATGGAGTTCAATGTGATGAAAGTGAACATGCCGTCAATAGAAGGATTGAGATTAAAATTTTAAAACGTTAGCACCATCTCATACAAAACCATTATAATATTATTCCTTTTTATACTGTCGTCATTTTACGGAAATGGACAAGTTACTCAAGAAAGCCTGAATAACTTATTAGAAAACAAAAGCAATATTGAAAGAATAGATATTCTTAACAAATTGGCAGAACAGAATGTCAATCATTTTCCTCAAAACAGTTATGAATATGCTAAGCTTGCTTTAGAAATATCTAAAGAAACCAATAATACAAATGGTAAGCTTAGCTCTGCAATTAATGCTGGAAAAGCATTAAAAAAACAAAAGCAATATTCTAAAAGTTTAAGTTATTTCAAAATTGTATCTGATATCTATTCGGGAGTTGATAATAAAGCCGGTTTGGCATATTGTTACAATGAGGTAGCGAGTATATATGTAGACTGGGGGAAATATGAAAAAGCATTGGAAGAATATAAAAAAGCGATTAAAATATATGATGAGACAAATGATGCAAAAAACAAATATCTTATTCATAATAACATTGCTAATATCTATTTAAAGTTCGAAAGGAAAAATTTCAGGAAAGCCGGAGAACATTATTTGTCAGCTTATAAAATCATTGAAACCAGTAATGACCATAAAGAACAAGTAATCGTTTTAGGTAAGGTTGGAGCTTGTTATGCGAATTGGGGGAATTACGATGAGGCCTTGAAACATCTTAAAAAAGCACAAGAAATTGCACTTGCAAATAAGTATGTAGAGTTAGAGACATCAATTAGTGGTAATATCAAGAATATAGAATTTAATATTGAAAATAAAAAAATTGTAAAAACAGAATTTGAAGGTGAAAAAGAGGAATTACAAGAGCAATATATTTCATCTTTAACAGAAGAAAACATCGAAATAAAAAAAAGTAATTTAAAATCACTTGAAGAAATTGAGAAATTAAGTTTTGAAAATCAAGCAAAAGAATTGAAATTGATTGTTTTGCAAGATAAATTAGATAAACAATTGTTAGAAGCTAAAATTAAAGAGCAAAACATTAAATTATTGAATATAGAAAACAAACTCAATAAAGCTGAACTAACTAAAAAAAATGAAAAACTTAGAACGCAAAAACATGTCATATACATAGTAATCATAGGGGCTTCATTATTTCTAATCATAATTATCTTAATTTTTAAAGCCAGCCAAAACAAACAGAAGTTTCTATTTAAGAAAGAACAGCTGAACTCTATTATTGATGTTCAGGAACAAGAACGAATAAGATTTGCCCGCGATGTTCATGATGGAATTGGGCAATTTTTCTTTGCATTAAAGCTTAATATCAGCCAATTTGATGATAATATAAGTGATGATGAGAGAGAAAAAATTTATAAAAAAACAATGAAAATTATTGATGATTTGCAACAAGAAATAAGGAATATTTCTTTTTCAATAATGCCTCAAATTTTGCAGACCAAAGGATTATTTCCTGCTTTGGAAGAGTTAACAGATAAAACTAATAAAATAGATAAAATTAAAATTGAATTAGATTCTTTCAAATTTCAGAAAAGATTAWATYNTYRRWWGSRMKTAKYRKWSTRMWGARTSANTCAGGAATTGATCAATAATATTCTAAAACACTCCAATGCCTTGCATATAAATATTCGGTTTACCAGACATGAAGATGAACTAAATATAATGATTGAGGATGATGGTAATGGATATAATACAGAATTATTAAATAAGTCTAAGGGGCATGGTTGGAAAAATATAAACTCAAGAATTGAAATGATAAATGGNACAATTAATATCGATTCTGAATTTGGCAGGAAAGGAACAACGGTTATAATCAATATGCCATTAAAAGAAACATGAAAAGCTATGTGCGTTGAGTATAATTGATAATTTGACCCGCAGGGGCATTTTAGTTTGTCATGGTAAGTTCCATCTGACCACTAAAATCAGATAAAAAATAAATAGATGAAACCAGTAACCAAACTGTTAATTGTTGACGATCATCAAATACTTTTAGATGGCATAGGCAATATGCTGGATAATCAGGGGTATGAAGTTGTGGCTAAAGCTCATGATACTCCATCAGCTCTAAAGGCTTTGGAAACTCATGATATTGATATTATGATTACCGACATGAATATGCCTGGTGATGATGGATTAGTACTAATAAAGAGCGCAAAAAAACKATACCCTGATTTAAAAATTATAGTCTTGAGCATGCACGAAGAAAGGAGTATAGTGCTTGATGCAATTCAGTTAAAAGTTAATGCRTACCTTTTAAAAAACGCAACTCAGCAGCAATTCTTAAGAGTATTAGAATTAGTGAAAGTAGGCAGGTTTTATATTAGTGAGGAAATTTCACACCTATTAATTGAAACAATTCAAATTAAACAAGACCAAAGAGTATTAAGTGATAGAGAGCATGAAGTGTTAAAATTAATAGCAAAAGAATATTCAAATAAACAAATAGCCAAAGCTCTTTATATTAGTGTACGTACAGTTGAAACACACAGAAAAAACATATTCCGAAAAACAAATACTAAATCAATTGTAGGTCTTATAAAATATGCAATAGAAAATAAGTTGGTTTAGTAAAAATCACACCTTCTAAGAAGGGAGGGGTAATATACCCCATGCAATATAACAATCACATGTGTAAATAATATGCGATTGTTTTCCACAACCACATAATGGCTGTAAATCCGTGCTGGCACGGATTGTAAATACCCGGAACCGACATCAGAGCTGGATTCTTATTGAATTATCTTTGCTTTGTGGGGTTGATTACGTATTTGACTGTTTTTTGTTTTATGATGGCAGGGCCTTTATTTTGCCAAGATGTATTAGTGGTTTTAGGCGATCTGGACATTAAATCATCAGCTTCTTTATATGTTAATGGAAATGTATTAGGGAGTGGAAGCGGACAAATAACTAATAATGGAAATCTGTATGTTCAGGAACATACGGCAGGTGGTTCAGAGAATTGGGTAAATAATGCTGCTGTAAATTTTCTTGATGGTGCAGGGGCAGTTGTTTTTAATTCAAACGATCTGCAACTTATAAATGGAACTCAAAAAACAAGCTTTTATAATTTAACAATTGATAATTCTGGATTAGGAGTGCGTATGGGGCAAAATATCGATGTTCTAAATAATTTAAGCATGACAAACGGAGATCTTGATCTGCAAAATAGCGTGCTTGATTTAAGTACTTCGGGTATTATTGTAAGTGAGAGTGAAGTAAATAGAATTAAGGTTGGAGATGTTATGGCAAACACCGGAATTATAAAATGTACAAAAACAATAGATAACGTTACAAATAATAACCCTGCTAATATTGGAGTTGAAATTACAACAAATCAAAATCTTGGATTAATTGATATTGTTAGAGGGCATCAAAGACAGGCTGGTACAGGTGCATCAAGTGCTAATTACGGCATTGCAAGACATATCGACATTCCGGGAATTGGAGAATTAGATGGTACAAATATAAATGTTGAACTACATTACTGGGAAGCGGAATTAGATCCTACAGACCACCCAAGTGAGGCTAATCTAATGAAATTTCATAAAATAACTGAATCTGCAACTATAAAGTGGACATCGTTAACAGGAACTATAAATGCCGGTAGTAATATAGCAACACCTGCAATAAACCCTTACTCATCTTATGTTTATGGGGCAGCATATCCTTCTATTACATTTAATGATAGATTTACTTTAAGTTCTGACATAACACCTCTACCCGTTGAATTATTATATTTTAAAGCACTATGGGTAGGAGGCGATTATTCTAAAGTAAAATTGGAATGGGAAACTGCAACTGAAATAAATAATGATTTTTTTGTTGTTGAAAGAAGTTTAGATGCGCAAAATTTCACTCCTGTCATTACTGTAAAAGGAAATGGGAACAGCAATGATATAATTAACTACATAGAATATGATAGCGATCCGTTTAAAAAAGAGGGATCATTTTACCGACTTAAACAAGTTGATTTTGATGGTAGCTTTAAATATAGTGATATAACCTATATATATCCGCCAGCTAATATAATTGCAATAATATCTATATACCCAAATCCTACAGATAAAGAATTAACGTTAGAAATTAATACTTTACAAGGTGATGAAATTCATCTTTCTGTTGTGGATAACATGGGCAGGAAAGTAATTCATAAGAAAAGCTATATTTACGAAGGAGGTAATATTCTTAAAATTGATGTTAGCAATTTAAGCAGCGCATCTTATCAACTGGTTATCTCAACAGAAAGTGATTTGTATAAAACACAAAAGGAATTTATTAAGAAATAATGAAAGTTTAATTTAAAATGAAAAAAATGACAACTCTAAAAAAAATTATTCTGATAGCTGTGGTTCTATGGTTCTCTTTTCCAGGAGCTTTTGGTCAAAATGTAGGTATAAATGAATCTAACCCTGACAATTCAGCTTTGTTAGAAATGACTTCCTCTGAAAGAGGATTGCTTGTGCCTCGTATGACTACTACAGAACGCAATGCTATAACCACACCTGCCAACTCGCTATTGATTTTCAACACCACGACAGAGTGTTTTGAAGCATATCACTTAACCACAACCTCTTGGGTTGCCTTTGGCTGCATCGGCTGTAGTGTGCCAACAGCAGTAACCGCCTCAGCCGCTCCCAACCCGATTTGTGATGGCAGTACCTTAACATTGACAGGAGGTGCAACAGGGGCAACCAGTTGGAGCTGGACAGGGCCGAACAGTTTCACCTCTAACGTACAAAGCCCGACAATAGCAAGTATTACCACAGCAGGAGCCGGTATTTATACTCTGGCAGCGGGTAATGCCTGCGGTTGGACAACGGGAGTTAATACGGCTTCAGTAGCGGTATCTGCTCTTCCCTCCACTGCCAATGCAGGAACAGATATAAATCCGGCATGTGATGTAACCATCGCCACCTTAGCAGCCAACACCCCTGTAATAGGAACAGGCAACTGGTCTGTTATATCCGGCACAGCCACCATCACCACTCCAGGTTCTCCTACTTCGGGAGTAACAGGTTTAGCAGCAGCAGGAACAGCAACACTTCGTTGGACAATTTCTAATTCTCCTTGCGCTGCTTCAACGGATGATGTGGTTATTACTACTACCACCTGCTTCACCTGCGGTGGTACTTTAACTATTTCACACACTATCGGTACTGTAGCGCCCGAAACAAAGTCAGTAAACTATGGTACTGTATCAAGTACACTCGGAGGAACCGGTGCCAAATGCTGGATAACCCAAAACCTTGGTGCAGACAATCAGGGCGCTTCTGCTACCGATGCCACCGATGCCGCTGCGGGTTGGTATTGGCAGTTTAACCGCAAGCAGGGATATATGGTTGGCCCAACTCCAGCCTGGACTATTACTTCTATTTCTGAAACCAGCGATTGGATTGCGGCAGACGATCCTTGCACCATAGAGCTTGGCACAGATTGGCGTATACCTACTTATACGGAATGGCTGAATGCGGATGCAACTGGTGGTTGGGGTAATTACACCGACACTTACAATTCGGTGTTAAAACTCCATGCCGGAGGGTACCTGGTCGGAGGCAGTGGTTCGCTGAGCGGTCGCGGTAGCTTCGGCACCTTCTGGAGCAGTATGCAGAACAATGCTACCCTTGGCCGGTACCTGAACTGCACCGGCGGCAGCAGCAACATGCCCAATATCGATAAGGCTTACGGRCATTCTCTCCGTTGCCTCAAAGACTGACAATTTGATTTATTTGACAATTTGAAATATACYGCGACYTGTACTGAGCGTAGTTGAAGTAAGCAGGCGRNTTTTTTTGAAACYATGCCCTTTGAAAAATGACTGTAAAAGAAATCATAGAAATAGAAAAGACAAACGAAGRGAAAATGTATTTATATAAGGRAGGCATCTTTTGGCGGGTTTATGAGGTGTCTTTGTATTTGTTTGCAACTAATATAAAGACATTAAAARTGCTTGCCGAAGTGGCAGAAGTGCGTTTAGCGAAGTGTCGAAGTATCAGCACATCAGCACTTCAACGAATCGGYACATTNNGGTTTTTTTYNNCCTCGCTTTCAACTGTTTGGCTCAAGACATAAATTTAAAAATYAATTTGCGWGGAGTACATGAAAGCAAAATATCACTACTGCCMTTAAATGGAACTGATGCCTTAAAGCCGATAACGGAAATAGCGGYTGTAAAAAATGGAGAAACAGCCTCCATTTCTGTTTCTAAAGATATGCTACCCGCAGAGTTTTTATTGCGTTTTGATTACAAAGAAAAAGAAACCAGTACTCCTTATCCTTCCGAAAAACGCATTTTTATTTACAAACAAAATGTAGAACTGTGGACAAATCCTCCATACTGTAATAATAGCGACAGTACCTGGTTTCAAAAAGATGAAAAAGAAAATACCTTGTTTGCTCAGTTTACCAAAGAAAACACKCAACAAAAAGAAAAGTTAGGTTTACTGCAAAACTTTTTGATGAACTATGACGATACCCGATCAAAGTTTTATCAACAAGGAATTGAAGAATATGAAAAAAKACGCAGCACATACAACCAATGGATATCAGAACGATCAACCCAATACAAGGAATTATTTGTAAGCCATACCTTTCAGTTTCACCATGTGCCGCAAATAGAATTTAGAGGTAGCGAAACCGATAGAATGCAAAGCGTAATAGCGCATTACTTTGATGGAATAGATTTTAAAGATTCGTTATTAATAAATACCACCAACTTGAAAGAGTGGATGACTAACTATGTAAATATCTATGGCTCATTATCTGTATCCGAAGTCCTTCGGGACTCACTGTTTACTCAAGCCGGCAGTATTGCTTGCGAAAAAGCATCAAAAGGTCATCCAAAAGTTTATGGCTGGATGGTAGATTATTTTTATACCGGTTACGAAGCTTATGGCATCAATAATGGTATGGCTATGTTGCAACAACATATCAATAATCCGAATTGTTTAACATCAAAAAAGCAACAAATAATAAAGCGTTTGGATGGTATGATCAGATTAGTTCCCGGAGCAAAAGCCCCTGGTTTCATACTAAGTGATAATGACAGTAATGATTTTGATTTTCATTCCTTTAAAGGAACAGGAAAGTACAAATTACTGCTGTTTTGGTCAGCTGACTGTGGTCATTGTCAAGATTTAATAAATAAGCTTGCAACATGGTATAATACAAATGATAACAAAGAAAAGCTTGATATTATTGCTGTAAGTCTGGATGAAACAGAAACAGAAGTGCAGCAATGGGAAAACGCAATAATTGACCTTCCCGGGTGGAAACATCTCCGTACAAAGGAAGGGATCAATAGTGCTGTGGCTAACAATTATGCTATATTAAGTACACCGGTTATGTTTCTCGTAGGGAGTGAAAATAATATCATCGTATCGGTTCCAATCGATTTCACAAAGCTGATAGAGAATTTGAGATTATTACAAAACACTCGTAATGAGAGTAAGCAGTAATACTATCAGTTTTATATCATGTAAATATGAGTTCGGCTAAACTTAAAATTATGCTTCAAATAACAGCCGTGATGTGTTCGCTAAGTAACCGTATCAAAAGTACCCCATCAACACCATGCTTACAAAAGAACGCACAGAT
>NVWW01000131.1 GCA_002746335.1 Flavobacteriales bacterium
ATCTGAAGCGTTAATAGTTCATTCTAAGGAAGATAAGGTTTTGTCTATAGATTTAGCTCGAAAGGTGCACAAAGACTTTCCTCTATCCAAACTAATTGAATTGGATGGTTTTGGACACTATACCATATTATGGTCAGAGGAACTCAAAGAAGTTATATCAGCACAATTGAACTACAACAAAGCATTTGCAGGATTGACAAATTTGGTTTCACATGCTGTAAGTGAGTAATTAAAAAATAAACTAAATCAAATGTTTGAAAGAAAACTATTCGCAAGTTGGGGAGATATGGATTTTAATTCACATATGGCAAACACCGCGTATCTGGATAAATCAGGAGATATCAGAATGATGTTTTTTGCAGAGAACGGGTTCCCAACGACAGAGTTCATGCGTCTTCGTATTGGCCCATTAGTAATGAAAGATACCATTGAATATTTTAAAGAGATTCATCTTTTGGAAGAATTTCGAGTTAACATTCAATTAGCGGGGTTATCTGAAGACGGAAGCAGGTTCAAGCTTAAAAATGAGTTCCGCAAGGAGTCAGGCGATTTAGCAGCAACCGTATTATCCTTTGGCGGTTGGCTTAGTTTAACAGAGCGAAAATTGATCCCTCCCCCTGAAAAAATTCTTAGCATCATGAAAACGCTAAATCACACCGATGATTTTGAAATAATAGAAAGATCCAAAAAAATGCCTAAATGAATTCATAAAAAATGAAAACAGCCAAACTCTACATAAAGAACATGGTGTGCGACCGCTGCGTTAAGGTAGTTCGTGAAGAATTACAAAAGCTGGGGTATGATATTAAAAGCATAGAACTTGGAAAAGTTGAAATAATCGGGCCTCATCAGGTTAACAAAAATGAACTAGAACGCTGTTTGACCAAAGCGGGATTTGAACTGCTTGACGACAGCAATGACAAAATGATCAATGAAATCAAGAGCATCATCATAAACCAGGTGCACTACAATGAAGATATCAACCAACCAAAAGAGAACTTATCACAAATATTGGAAAAGGAAATAGGGCGTGATTACTCCTACATCAGTAACCTTTTTTCAACAATTGAGGGAAGAACAATAGCAAAATTCATCATTCAACAAAAAGTGGAGAAAGTCAAAGAACTCCTTAAATATGGAGAGCTGACAATCAATGAGATTGCATTTCAATTGAACTACAGCAGCCCCCAATACCTCTCTAACCAGTTCAAGCAAATCATGGGATTTAGACCTTCGCAATTTCGTACCATGTTAGAAGCAGGGAGAAATCAGCTCGACAAGGTATAGTACCCAAAAATCTTATACTTTATTTCAATAATTCCGCAACATCCTATTGGATATATAGTTGGAACTTTGTGTTAGTATAAACTTAAAACCAAAAATCATGACACACACTTACTCAGTTACCAACTTGAATTGCACAGGATGTGTAGGCCATATTAAAGAACAGATAGAAAAGCACCCGGATGTTACTTCGGTTGATGTATCGCTTGAACAAAAAGAAGCAGTTAYCAACATGAATCAGCATGTTCTGATACAAGAGTTACAATTATTCTTGGATAAAGACACCGAATATGCTGGCAGATATATCATCAGCTAAATAGAACAGCCTCTGATTTAAAAAAGAGGCCATCTCAAAAGGACGGCCTCTTTTTTTCTGTTATTTGTCTCCTTTCTTGGGTTTTTGTGATGGTTTAGCGATTGAATCACGCATATCCGTATCTGCTTCGATGTTCTTCATTTTGTAGTAATCCATAATGCCCAAGTTACCACTTCTAAATGCCTCAGACATCGCTTTAGGAATCTCTGCTTCAGCTTCAATTACTTTGGCGCGGGCTTCCTGCGCCTTAGCTTTCATTTCTTGTTCCAGCGCCACAGCCATAGCTCTTCTTCCCTCAGCCGCTGCCTGTGCAATGCTCTTGTCGGCTTCAGCCTGATCGGTTTGCAACACAGCGCCTATATTTTTCCCAATGTCTATATCTGCAATATCAATGGATAGGATTTCAAAGGCCGTACCTGCATCCAATCCTTTTTCAAGCACTACTCTGGATATCGAATCCGGATTTTCTAACACATCCTTGTGGGATTTGTGTGAACCGATAGATGTTACAATCCCCTCGCCTACTCGTGCCAGCACCGTATCTTCGCCAGCTCCACCTACCAATTGCTTGATGTTCGCACGCACGGTTACACGTGCCTTTGCAATCAACTGAATACCGTCTTTGGCTACTGCCGTTACAGGGGGAGTATCAATCACTTTCGGGTTTACCGACATTTGAACGGCCTCGAAAACATCTCTTCCCGCAAGGTCAATTGCGGTGGCAGCATTAAAGTCGAGGGTTATGTTTGCTTTCTCTGCCGAAATAAGGGCGTTCACCACATTGATGACATTTCCTCCGGCAAGAAAATGTGCTTCGAGTTGGTCTCTTGTTAAATGCAGTCCAGCCTTTGTGGAGTTAATCATCGCCTTTACAATGACCGATGGCGGTACTTTTCTCCAGCGCATGAAAATCAACTGGATTAATGAAATCCTCACCCCGGAAAGCAGGGCGGAAAACCATAACCCTACCGGAATGAAGTAAAACAATATCCACAAACCGACAAAAGAAGCCGCAATGATGGCAATCATAATACCGATACTTGCTCCATCTTCCATAGTAATAAATTTAGAGGTTAAACTTTTGCTTTTACAATGATGTTTTTTCCTTCCACTTTCAACACTACGATTTCGGTGCTTTCATCAATAAAGCCCACGTATGACTTTACTTCGAAATAATGCCCGTTAATCATTGCTTTTCCAATGGGCGCTAACCGCGAACTGGCAATTCCTATATCGCCAGCTTTCACGGAATTTTCGTCCAAAGTATTAACTTTTCCCGTAAGTTCTTCTTTTAGAGAAATTTTTTCCCAGGTTTTTGCACGAAGTGAAAGCGCCAGCAGTCCTGAACTTACCAACATACTGCCTGCTAAAGTAATGTGGCCGCTCATTGCGTCAATTTTGTATGCAAAATAAACGCCAACCGCCATCAGGATTACACCGATAATGCCCACCACACCTACTCCAGGGATAACAAGAATCTCTATCAGCACGAAAATGATACCAATAACGATAATTAGGATAATACCGGTAAGAGTCATTTGGATTTTAGTCGTTGATTCGGTTTTAATTTGAAATCTCAGCGCTCAACCCTTTATCCAGTAAGCCGCTGCATTGTGGCTTTAACTCTTCATAACTTCCGTTTTTAACAGCGCATTTTCCTTTGTAATGCACAATGTATGTACACTGCTCAGCTTGCACCGAATCATGACTGCAAATCTCAATGAGGGCATCAATCACGTAGTCAAAGGTATGCACGTCATCATTAAAAAGAACTAAATTTCGTTCTTTTTCAGTGCGCTCCAAAACAGCGGTTTCTTCTGATTTTTTTGTTTTGGTTGACATCGTTTTATTGCCCTTTTAATTTTCTCGCTTCGTTTACATCCATTTTTGCACCGTTATTAAATGCCACTACAAATGCATCAGGCAATCCCATGGTTACTGCTTTTTCTTTTAAAGTATTTGCCTGAGCATAATCACTGAAATTCCCAGTGGTGTAAATATACAAACCTTTTTCCTCTTTACTATCTATTTTTTGCTCTCTGGACAATTGCAAAAACGCCTGCGCTTCATCTAACGGCACGCTGCCACTATAAGCACCGATTTGCACCTTAAATATTATTCCTGACACATCAACATTAGCAGGTTCTTCCACTGTTTCAACTGATTGCTCACTGGTTTCCACTTCCGAAATGGTTGCTCCACTCTGCTCTGTTGCAACTTTCCGGGCTTCCGCCACACTGATGCGCTTTCCTTTAAAATAGGCCGTTACAAAGGCGTCTTCAATGCCGATTTGCACAATACGGTTTTTAGCATTTGTGGCTTCGTTCACATTGCCGTATTTTCCGGAAGAATAGCGGATGTACCCACTCTCGGTGCGTTCGCTGTTGACAGGGCTAATGTTAAACAATTGTGCGCTTGTAGCGGGCTTGGTGTAAACGCCAATCTGCACGGTATAAAAARSTTYWTYWGTYKWKKCMNCAWNCNTARMRKTGRYWRMAKTTTCACNNNCAKTAACAGTTGTTTCAACAGGTTTCGTTTGGCTAATTTCGACAGTTTCGGCAGTTGTTTTCAAAGTAGTAACTTCTTCACTTGGCGCTGGTATTTCACCACTGGCAATCATCCTTTTCGCTTCCGCGATGGAAACGCGTTCATCATTGAGAAAAGCCACCACAAATGCATCATTGTAGCCGATGCCTCTAATTTTGTCTTTAGCGTCATTAGCCAATGCTAATGATTGAAACAAGCCTACAGTGTATCGCTTGATGCCATCGCCAGCGCTTTTTCCCATAATCGGTGCGAACCCTTTAAACTGATCTTGCGGAATCGGATTCCTGAATGCACCTACCTGCACTTTAAACACCAATCCCTGAGGGAGCTTCTTATCCATCGGGATAGGGTTGTTTGCATTGTATGCCGAGGCTGTTTCATCCATCGCAACAAAGATGGTTTTGGTTAAAACCGTAGGTAATGCATCAATTCCGGTAGTTTCAACTGTTGTTTCTTTTGACGGATCTTCTGTTGTTTTAACCGGAATTTCTTCAACTGTTTCTGCTTCTTCTATTGCTGGCTGTTCTTTTTCGGCCGTTTCTGCTGTTTCCTCAATTACCGGTTGARCTTCTTCGATGGATTCGGAAGATGAGTCTTGAATCTCTTCTGAGGCGGTTTCTTTCGCAGGAACTACTTCAGCCACCTCTTCCGAAACAGCTGACTGGGCAGTGTCKGYAGCAGCCAATTCACTTGTTGAAGCTACTTTCAGCGAATCGGGCAAGTAGTCATAGGCCAATATGTTTTGGGTTGTTTCTTTATCTAAGCCCATCAGCAATTGTGTATTTTCCTCAACTTTCTGGTTCGCTATGATTTCTTTTTCCTTTGCTTCCGCCTCCAGAAATTCAGCTTTTGCGGCTTTTTCCTGTGCTTGTATATTGATAACTTCCGCCTCTTTCAAAATACGTTTGCGGTCTTCTTCAGGAGTGGTTTCATCCACACCTGCTGCAAGCGTTTCGGCAGTAATCGTTTCTACCAATGCTTCATCGCGAAGTCTTTCTGCCTCGCTGTATTGCACTTCAGCTTCCAAAAAGAGTTTTTTGTAAAGCTTTTGCGTTTTGGAATAGGCCTTGTATTCTTCCGAATTTCCAACAGATTCAATTTCAACGGGCGCAATCTGGGCAGTTGTTACCGGAATGGTTTCATCACTTTTTGCTGCATCAGCTAAGGACTTTTTGAACGCACGTTCTTCGGTTTTCTTTAATTCATCAGCCAACTGTGTGCTGTTTTCGGCTTGCTTCCGTTTTATAGCTGCTTGTTCGTCCAGTCCTGCGGCTTCCGCTAATTTTTCTTCGGCATCTTTCTTTTTAGCGATTTCAGCTTCGGCACGCAGTGTAGCAGCTTCATCTTCCAAATCAGTTGCCTCTTGCACGAATTGTTCTGTTTTTTGATTTTGCAGCTCTAATTCGGGCACACTGCCAATGACCCCCGGGTTGTAAGTCTCAGCACGCTTGGCAGCCTCTACATTGTCGACAATCAATGCTTTTTCCGCCTGCAAGCTGTCTTTTTTTCTTTCGAGAGATGCTACCTTATCGAGTAACGCTTCTTTTTCTTTCTTTTTTGAAGTGAGTTCAGCATCAGTACGTGCTTCGAGTATATCGGTTTCCAAATCGCTGACTTGCTGATCAATAACCTCTGCTTGTTTGTAAATACGTTCGTAAAGCGGGGGCTCTATGGGTTCTTCTGAAATTGTAGATAAAGCAGGCGCTTCTGTTTCTTCGGTTGTTTTTTCAGCCGTAGTTACGTCTGCCTCTACTATCGGCTCTTCTGTATTTTCCATTATATCAACAGGCACTTCTTCCGTATTCTCTGCTACAGTTTCTTCAATGTTCTCTGTCTCCTCAACAGGCTCAGTCATTGCAACAGCTGTTTGCAGCGCTTTCAATTCTTCGGCTTTGATTTTGCTTTCTTCCGCCAATTGCAACTTTGCAACTGATTCGGTTTCGAGTTTGGCAATTTCAACCTCAAGGATTTGTTTCTCCTCTTCATTAGTGGCGGTTTCCGCCTCTGCTTTTAAACCGGCTGCTTCCTGATCAATGGATTTAGCCCATTGCTCATACAAATCGGCCTTAGTTTCCTCTGTAATCACACCTGCTTCGGCATTTTCCTGCTCGATCAGCTTGTCTTGAAAATATGCTTCAGTAGATTCATCTACTTCCTGTGCAATTTCGGATGTTTCGGCAGCAAGCAATTGGGCTGCGCTTTCCCTGTATTGTTTCGCCTTGTCATTTTTTTCATCGGCTAACTCAGTGAGCAGCTCAACGACTTGTTCTGTTTTTGCTTTTTCGTTTTCATCGGAAATCATATCAAGCCCAACATTTTTATCAATGATTTGCGCATCAATTTCCTTTGCCCACTCTTCGTTGATATCGGCTAGCGTAACAGCTCGGTCGTATTCGTTCTCGATATTCATCGCCTCGGATTCAGTCTGATTGTATTTTTCCACAATTGAAGCTATTTCATCATAGTGATCGCTCTGTGAAATTGTTGATTCATCTCGCTGAACGGTTGAAGATGTTTCTGTATTTTCTTCGGGCTGCGTAGTCGAAGCTGTTACTTCTTCAGCTTTTATTTCATTGCCTTTGATACGGTTTTGCTCAGCAATTTCCTTTTTGCGTTTTGCCTCTGCTTCCAAGTCATTTATCTGTTCTTCTAATTCTTGTTTAACCTTTTTTTTCTTTTCAAGTTCCACTTGTATACGCAATTCAAAGGCCTCGTCATCTAATTTTTTCGCCCATTTGTCGTACGTCTCAGCTATTTCTTCCTGCTGCTCAGCACTCTCTTGCGCGCTTTCCTGTTCAATTAATTTTTCTTCAAAATACATTTTGTAATCGGCAGGTATGATTTCTTCTTCAGTAGCCTCGGTTTCTTTCGCTGAAAATTCAGTTGGTTCTTCTGTATTTACTATTGCAACTGCCGGCTCTTCAGTGGTCTCAGCTGTTTCTTCCGTAACAATGGATACTACCGGCTCAGTAGCCTCCTCAGTGGTTTCTACCGCTTCTTCTTGCTCATAGATCTCGATGCGATCTTCTGCGCTGGCGATATCGGATTTGAGACGGTTTTTGTCTGCATCCGTGAGTTGGGCAATGGTGGCCGTATCGGTTGATTTGATGGCAGTAACCACTCCGCTAAGCAACGATTCTTGGTGTTCGAGGCGAAGTAATTCTTCCTGTAGCTCTTTTGTCTTAGCTGCTGCTTTTTCAGCGTCTTCCCTCATGGATGGCAAGTCGCGCTCAAATACTGCGGCCTCTTTGAGGTAGCGTTCTGCATCTTTTTTCTTTGCGGTTTCTGCCTCTTTTTTCAAACGCTTGATGTCTTCTTCCAGGTCATCCGCTTCTTCTTTTAATGTCTCCGCAAATTGCGCTTGCTTGCTTGCTTTTACACTTTTTTTCTCAAGCTGCTGGTTGATCTGGTTGTAGGTAAAATCCACATCTTCTTTTTGCTTTTGGCTTTCGAGAAATGTTTTCAGCTCATCCAATTTAGTCACTGCTTCATCGTGTGAATCAGAAGTGACGGCTGTTTCAATGCTTGTAGCATATTCCAGCGCTTGGTCGGCATTTTTTTCTTTTTCTACTGAGCGCTGTTCCAAATCACGGGCAAGGTTGTAAGCCACTACCGCTTCTTCGGCTAACTGCTTCGATTCTTTTTTGAATTCACGCGCTTGCTGGGCATCGCTGCTTGTCAGTTCATCCGATTGTTTTGATTTTTCAAGCGCCTGACGATTTTTGGAGTCAGCCACCGAATATGCGGCATCGACCTGCTTTTTAACATCCGCGGCCTCTTTGAGAAATTGGTCATAGTCATCATAGGCCATTTTTACGATGTCTTCATTGGAAATACTTTCTTCTGAAGTAGTTTCCGAAGGCGCTGTTTCTACTATTTCAGCAGTGTCTTTTTCGACTTCCCATTCCAAGTCTGCATGCTCGGTCTCAAATACAGTGTCTTTTTTAACGGATGTCAGCTCTTCTTCTACTGTTTCTTCGGGCAACTCGAGTTCTTCCATATTGACATCGAGCGCTGCCTTTTCTTTGAACACACTAGCAGCCAAAAAGATTTCCTCGGCTTCTACTTCCTCATCAAATTTATTTTTGATAATGAGTTTTTCTTCTCCGTTTTCGACAATGAGCTGAATTTCCTGCTTCAATTGCTGTAATGATTTTTGCTTTGGAATGGACACCTCACCCGAATGCGTTACTGGGCTATCTTCTGTTTCGACTAAAAACTTGAATCGCCCTCCATTAGGAATACTGAGCATGTAATCGCCCGTTTTGCTATTCGTATTGAATATGCCCACCATTTCATATGTGCTTGCATCTTCGACAGTGATTTTAGCTGACTTGGTAGTTTCAGAAATAAATTTGCCCTTGATGACGGCTATATCAATTGGGATGCGATCGGTTTTGACGCGGTAAACGGTAACTTCGCCCTCTACGCTCTCTCGGGTAGAGGAAAAATAGGCGTTTTTCTCAAGCATATCGGTGATGTAGAGGTAATCATCAGCAGGAGTATTGATGGCAAAATCGAGGTTGACGGGAGTGCCCCACTTGCCTGACTCCATGTCTTTATAAGACTTGAAAATATCATAACCGCCCATGCTGTTGTGGCCTTTGGAGGCAAAATAAATGACATTTCCACTGGGATGGATGAAAGGATACTCTTCATCATAGGGCGTATTGATGGGCGCTCCGATGGGCTGCATGTCACCCCAGTCGCCATTGGGCAATTTTTTCGAGATGTAAATGTCTTTTCCTGTTGCGCCTTCTTCGCCATAGCTCGAAAAATAAAGCACCTCGGCGTCAGGCTGGAGGTAAAGGATAGATTCTTCACCAACTTTCTTATCATGGGCGAGTTTAAATTCATCAGGCTTGCGAATGAGCTTGCCTCCAAAACTGCTCAAATCATAGGTTCTGAAAAAATCCTCTACGCTGAGTGTTTTCTTTTGGATTACAGACAAATCTGTGATGTTGCGAAGGAGTTTTTTTCCGTTTTTACACATTTCGATTTGCTGCTCAACAGGCTGATGTTTTTGTTTTCTCTTTGTTTTTGGCCCGCGTAACTCCTTGTAGCGCTCGTAAGCCGAAATTGCATCGTTAAAACGGTAATTCAGGTGATGGCATTGACCCAGAAAATAATGTGCATCAGGATCAACAGTGGGCTTGCTGGCTGCTACTTCAAGATATTCGAGCGGTGCTTCCTTGTCTTTTTCAGCATAGAGCATGCACGCGCCAAAACGGTAGCTGTAATTGGGGTCTTTTGGGTACAAACTCAACAACTGCGAGTACAGCGGAAGAGCTGCAGCGTAATCTCTGGCACGGAAGAGCTTCTCTGCATTTTTCTTGAATTCTTCCTCTGATTTTTGGTCGGGCTGGGAAAAGGCAAACGGTTTTCCTGCATTTATTACAAGAAAAACAATGATGGTATATTTGAAAAATTCACGCATCAAGCCCAAGTTCCAAAAATATAATTTTACGCATCAAGCCCCAATTTTGATACATTTTTATTAAAAACTGCCATTATATAACGATGAAGAAACAAGCTTTATTCCACAGGGCGAAAAGTAGTAAATTACTTTGCCGGAAATCAATTGAAAATGAGAAGGTTTGAACAGGTATATGTTTACAAGGCTGAAACGATAGTTTACTGATCAGTTTTCTAAATAAATTGCCTGTCGACAGACAAGCTGCATGGAGAGATTAAACTTGAAAACCGCGATGCTGTGCACGCAGGAGTTTTTAAAAGAGAACCGTAATTACTTCGCGTTTACTCCTGTCAAACCCCGAAGTCTGTTTAATAAGTCCGAAGGG
>NVWW01000132.1 GCA_002746335.1 Flavobacteriales bacterium
TGTCGGGTTATTTCCAATAACCACAAAACTGCCGTATTCGGTTGTGGATGTATTTTTAATTTTGAAACTGGCATAATCCGGTGTGCTCGAAGTGAAAGTATGGCTTAACCCGTCCAAATGGCCCGAAACCCCGTTAATCATCTCCACACCATAAGAACCTGCCGCAGGGGCTGTCGTACTGATTTGCTTGGTGTAAGTGCCTCCCTCATCAACCCAGGTTGATATATTTCCACTTTCAAAGCCATCATAGAAAATACTGTTGCCTGTGGACATGCCGGTGTAAGTAACATCGTAGATGAGATCGCCCTGCCCACTGTTGTAAACAGTAAGTGGGACAATAACTGAATCACTGCAGTTGACGCTTGCAGAAATCGTATCCGGGTTTACGGAAACACTCGGAGCCCCCAGCCCAATACCCGTAAGGCAAACCACCGTGTCCACATCCGAATTAAAAATTTGAAGGGTGGAGGTAATCGTTCCAACTGAAGAAGGAGCAAAAGTTACATAAACAGTAGCTGAATCATACGGTTGTACAACAAATGACGTTGTGCTCGGTGAAAAATCTGCCGAAGAAGAAGAAATGATGTTGGTTACTACCAAAGAGTCACAACCGTTGTTGTAAATCGTTACAGAGTCCGTATTTGTCAATCCGACCATAACTGAACCCAAGTCGAGGCAGGTGTCAGATAAGGTAATTACGGGCTGACCGGTAACCGTGAGTGTGCAAGGCACGACAATGGGCGAATTGGCCGAATCATTGGAAGCTATCTGAATTTCTCCGGGATAAGTTCCCGTCATTAATCCAGCAGCATTGAACGTTACATCTACCACAGATGAATCGCCTGCAACAACCGTATCGTTGGCTAAAGAAGTCGAAATCCACGAAACATTGGGCGGGTTGCCGATAGTGATGTCATCAAAATAAGCAGTTGATGTAGATGTCCATTTGTAAAGATGAACTTCGTTTACGGAAGTAAGAGAAACATCCCTGAATGAAAGGCTGGCCACCAGCAACACTCCATCCAGATACAAATCGTAGGTTTTTGCTGTCCAGTCAATGTTTTGCAATTCGATTTGGTACCATTGGTTGGCGCTGTAAGTTCCGTAGTAAGTTGTGTTGATGTAAAATTGGCCCGATGTACTCATAAAAAGATAAATCAACGTATTTGTGGTAACGCCTGTCGGGTTATTTCCAATAACCACAAAACTGCCGTATTCGGTTGTGGATGTATTTTTAATTTTGAAACTGGCATAATCCGGTGTGCTCGAAGTGAAAGTGTGGCTCAATCCGTCCAAATGGCCCGAAACCCCATTAATCATCTCCACACCATAAGAACCTGCCGCAGGGGCTGTCGTACTGATTTGCTTGGTGTAAGTGCCTCCCTCATCAAACCAGGTTGATATATTTCCACTTTCAAAGCCATTATAGAAAATACTGTTGCCTGTGGACATGCCGGTGTAAGTGATTTCGTAAATAAGGTCACCGCCACCCGTGTTGTAAACAGTGAGCGGTAAAGTGATCGTGTCACCGCACAACAAAGTTGTATTGAGCGAAGTGGGATTAACCGAAACCAAAGGAGCGGTCTGCACAACAAGTGAATCAGTAATAGTATCCGTTGAAAAACAATTATCTGCGATAAGTGTTACATAATAGGTCCCGGACGAGATATAAACATGCGAGGGGTTTTGTGCAGTTGAAGTGTTTCCATCACCAAAATCCCAAAACCACGAGCCGGGTAAATTAGTGGTTAGGTCAGTAAAGTTCACCGTACTGTTCAATGGGGGATTAGTGTCGGAAATCGCAAAAGCCACAGCCGGCCCGGAAGAAGGTGTTGTTGATGTCCATGTAACATCAAAGCCCGAATAAACCACAGAACCATCGGAGGTGAACCAGATGTACATGGCACCCGAAGTAGCCGTAACAGGAGAAGGGATAGTCGTTCCGTTGGCTTGCAGTAAGAGCGTTCCCGAAGTGCTGGTGCCGTCATATACCCGCACATAATCGCAGCAACTCTCCAGCCAAAAGGAATTGAAGGTAAGCGTGATGCTTGTAGCGCATCCCGGATTAATCAACAGCGAGCAATTTTCGTTATTGGTATAACTTCCTGCCGGACCGCCTGAGTCATACAAGGTGCCCGAAGTTGAGGTTGTTGAGGTCGTACCTCCGCAAAGATTAATGGTGCTGGTAACATTGATATAATTGGTTTTGGTCAGTGAATCCGAACCAAAGGAGTTTGAAGCCACGAGTTTCACAGGATAGGTTCCAAGCGTATTGTAAACCACAGAAGGATTTTGCTGGGTGGAAGAAGTCGGTGTTCCACCAGTAAGATCCCAGCTCCATGCAGTCGGCACATTTATTGACAGATCAGTGAAGTTTACGGTTCCCCCCACAGTTATCGTTGTTTGATCAGCCGTAAAATCAACCGATGGAGGCAGGGTATTCGGTTGAAATGTTACGGTGTAATCTTCTGCCTGGCCATATTGCACATTGGTACAGGCATCGGTAATTGTATTGAGGTAATACTCGGAAACAACACGCATGCGCAAAGGCGTGTTCAGCAAAGCAGAAACAGGTGTTTGTACTGTTCCCGAATGACTTTGAAAAATATCATCCGAAACAAAAACCAACTCATTGGTATTGTTAAAAACCCCGCTATTGTCATAATCAATCCAAACACGAACATCTTCTGTACTTCCTGTCGTTACGCTGATATTATACGAGTCGCCTGCAGTAAGCGTGGCGCTTTGAGTACAGGTGTAATCCTGATATCCATCCACACCGTCATTGGTTGTGTTATTAATTGCACCGAAAGTTACATTGGTGATTCCATATCCGCAGCAATAACCGGTAGTTGCGGGCGTACAGGATGCAGAAATCGGCCCACCTGCACTATCCACCGTAATGTAATTCACCTGAATCAAGGTATCAATCAAAGAGCCGCAGCCGGCTATACCGGTAGCAATCAGCATTACGGTATAAGTGCTGTCATCCGTATAAACATGGTTTGGGTTCACTGCCGTACTGGTAGTTCCATCACCAAAATCCCAAAAATAAGTAGTTGCATTGGCGCTGGCATTAATGAAATTGATGGTGGCCGGCACGCTGCATGCATAAGTTGGAGTAGCTGTAAACCCTGCTGTAACCACCACAAAGGAAGAAGCGGCTCCGATGCCCACTGCATACCACGCGTCTTCCACAGATGATACTTCAGGCGAACAAGAGGCAAACAGGTCTGTAGCTGCTTGTACTGCATAAGTCCGTGCATCGTTATACGTTGAACTTGACGTGTGATAAACGGTCAATGCGCGATAAACAATTTGTGCTGCATCGGTCATGCCAATGCCAGTAACAGAATAAGAATCCCCGTTGTCATTCACTCCTGAACCACCGTTCGCCAACAGGTAAAACCAAAAATTGCCCACCCCGCAGTTGGTGTGAGCAAAAATGTTTTGGTTGCCACCTGTATACCAGTTTGTCCCGAGATAGGTGTCGGGGTCGCTGTAAGCATTGGGATTTAACATGCTGCGCTTTGCACCGCCCGAAATGTAAACCTCATCTTGCAAAAGCCAGTTGGCCTGGCTGGGCTTGGCGTAAAATTCAATCAAAGTGGCAAAAATATCTGCAAATGATTCGCTGAGCGCACCCGATTCTCCGGAAAACACAAAGTTGGCTGTGCTTTCAATCATGCCATGAGTGAATTCGTGAGCAACAATATCAAGCGAAGTCAGGGGACCTAATGTAGCGCCATCGCCATCGCCATAGGAAACTGAACTTCCGTCCCAAAATGCGTTTCCGTAATTGGTCGAATAATGGACATAATTGAATAACGGGCTTCCCGTATTGTCGTAGCTGTTTCGGCTGAAAGTAGCATCGAGATAATCGTAAAACATCTCAGCCCCCCAATGGGCATCAGTCGCTGCTTCATCTTGCTGGGCATTGGTGTTGTTCCAAAAATTGTCACTATCAATAAAATCAACTGCATTTGATTTGAGAAACCCTTCATTCATATCGTAGGTCTCAATGCCTCCTCCTCTGCCTGTTTCCCGCAAACGGAAAGTATCAGCAGCGATGCTATCTGTAACGATAGCCTGGTTGCCACTGTATTTGGTTACCGCAGTTCCGTTAGCATCAGCAAACCACAAACGGTTTTTCCGGTGGATGATTTTACCGGTTTCTGCATCAGTAAAAACCCACGCGCGGCTCAGCGGCTCATGCGTGTAAACATCAAACTTCCAACACAGATTAAATTGATTTTTGAAGGGAAGGATAACCAACTCGCCCGCTACCTCTCTGGTATTTCGTTTTGCCTTAGTTTGATTAATGGCCTGAAACAAGGCCTGCCCTTCTGATATGATTTGTTTTTCAGGAAGGGAAATATTTTGAAAATATTCACCATTGATAGAAACCAAATAACCGTTTTTGAAATGCGCAACAAGCACGCCTCCCTCAACAGGATATTGCTTGCAATACTGCTGAAGACGGTAATGAGTAAATCCGAGTCGGTCTGTTTCGGTTTTGTAAACGGCAAATTTGGACTTGTCATCGAGCCGGAAGGTCTCTTTCAACCATGAATTCAAATTGTCAAATGTTATTCGGCTTTCGGGCTTGAGTTTTACGAATTTGATTTTTCCTGATTCATCATCAATTATGATTTTTTTGGCTTGTACAATCTTGGCTTCCGCCTCGCTGCCTGTAAAAGTTTTCGCGAAAAGCTGGCACGTGAAAAAACTGGTGAATATAAGAAACCCAAAGAGTTGTTTTGCTGTGTTCATGTTTCGTATTTTATGCCAAAAAAGCACGCCATTGGCATGCGGAGGTTGGGTATTAAGTTAAACTACATACGTGCTTTTACGCTACAAGTTACAGGGCTAAAAAAACAGGGCTCCAACATGGTTTGGCAAATGAACAATTCAAAAAGGAAGTAAAGATATAAAAAAATTTTAAGCAAGCGCGCTGTAAAGCCCTAAGAGTTTGGGGTTTAGGAAAAGTTTAAATGTTCAGTAAATATAAAAAAGCTTCTGCTTAAGCTGAACCAACAGAAAGCAGCCAAAATAGGGTTTCAATTTAACGAAAAATTAAGACCTTTTTGCATTAGATGAATCTACCGTGATCTGAAAAAGCAAAAAGATCTCCGCAAATCCTTCGGATGGGTTATCCGATGTTGCGTAAAATTATGATGGGAGTTTTTCATTGTTTTGTTGATAATTCTTCCTGCCTGTTCTTTTGGCTTGACTAAGGACAAACGTCTAGCGGATATTTGAGTCCGCTTATGCACAGGTAGAAAATACACATGGTTACTCCTTTTTCTTGATAAAAAGGAGCGCAAAAATCAAGACAAATCGATCTTCATCCCGCAAGAAGGCCAACACACGCTCCGCGATTTGTCGGGCCAACGCCCGCTCAGGCCTCTGGAACCGGCACGCAGGAACATTACAGAGAAAAAGTACGAGACCTTATTATACAGAGGTATTTGTTCATGCTATTGATAAACCACCTTTTCCACAAAAACACATTCTTGCTGCGGCAGGTTTTCGCAAACTACTTTCACAAAATAAATGCCTTTGGGATGCGAACTCAAATCAATGACCACTGACGGCTGATCACTGACGGCTGACGAATATACTTGCTCTCCCAATATGTTGTAAACTTCCACTGTCCAATTTCCGGTTTCGTGTTTTGTATTTCTTATTTCGAATTTTCCGGTGGTGGGATTGGGGTGGATGCTAAAAGCCTTGCTTTCTGTTTGTATTTCTTGTTGTAGGATTTCTTCTTGTAAATTAATATCTATTAGCTCTCCTACTTCTCTGCCTTCATTTGTAAAGTTACCTATTCTGTTATGAGGGCATGGGTCAATCGTAGCTTCAAAATGAGAATTGGAGCTGAGTTGAAAATCCGTTCGGAAACCGGATTGCAGTTCTATGCGAGATCCCGCCTTAAAAGTAACATTCGCACCGTTTTGAATAACCACGTCCCCATTGGCAACTGGCGCTCCCACATTTCTACCTGCCTTTAACGTATTTTCTGCATGTTCAATGGTTGTAAAATTATCCTGATTAGCAGGGTTGTGAAAATACCCACCATATCCTTTATTTTCTATCAGCATTTCATCCGGACAGGTCTTGAGCAATTCTATATCATCAAGTGCAAAACTGCCGTCTTCGGCATATAACACGATATGTTTTAGCTCGTCATGGTCATTGTCATTGGGGATGGTGATTATTTTTTCTACCATTATCCATTGGCAATCATCAGTATCCGCCAAATCTTGCCCGTAAGTGGACGCATCTATAAATTTTTCATTGTTTTTCTTTTTATCCCAGTCAACGCCCCCGCGTTTTGTGAAATGTATTCTGATGTGATTGTCAAGCGGGGTTTGATTAGCTGTCTGAAGCGGAATAAACTTAAACCGTAAAATATAGATTGTTCCCTTTTCCAGGGTCTCAGTTAGTTGGGCGGTTATTGCGCCATGTCCGAAACCAGAACCTGACTCAAAGGTATATATAACCACAAAACGGTTATTTATGTTTTGAAAAAAAGAAAAATTCGATAATGTTGAAAACAAAGGGTCGGGGTTCGGGCCTCTACACCTATCAAAAAAGCGAGTGCCACATCCAGGCCTGCTTATATCAATCAAATCAGGTATCGCTATTCCTTTGTCAATATTGTGGTTAGCTACTACCCAATCGTCAACATCATTATTAAAATCCTGTTCTTTAAAATTATAAACACAGCTATCTGGGGTAGGCGTAGCGCCATCTTGAAAGTCAGGATTGGGCACAAGGTTGTTTTGAGCATAACCCCAGCTTATACCTACAAGGATTGTAAATAAAATCGTTTTGCTTAACTTATTCATCATTTTCATAATATGATACCCATGCTGATAACTGTATGTAAACCACTTACATAATAATCTCTTGGAAGAAGGTTTGGTAGTGTATTTCCCCAAGCATAAAATGAATGCAGCGAAATTCTTGCTGTTGCATTTTTAAATACTTTCAAATCCGTTCCCATTCTTAAAACGGGAGATAAATTGCTTCCTGATAGAAAAGCATGGAATTTATAGGCCCCATAAAAGCGCGGAAACTTATTGCCATTCCATTCATAGGTGCTTTCGACTTCAGAACTATTGACATTAACAGCCGTTGTTTTTTCTTGGTACGCTTGAAAATAGCTCATTCGCGCCCCAATGTTGAAAAAATAGAATAACTTGCTGTTTACTTTATTCCCGTATTGTACCATTAATTCAATGTAATAATCAATGAATTTGGTTTGACTTAGATAATTGACATCAATAAAAACTAACGGGGAGTCCGCTGGATTATACCGCACTCCCAGACCTTCATATTCATACTTGCCGTGGTAAAGCCCAAGGGCAGTTACTACTCCCCATTTTGAGTTGAGGTTATAAATTCCCGTTAAATTTCCTCCAAAACCATACGTTTGTTTTGTACTCACTATTTTTTCATCCTCTTTTACTTTAGGCAGCAATAATGAGCTAATTTCTATGCCATAATTAAACCTTTTAAACTCCTCGCTTTTAGTACAGGCAGTATCTTCCTTCTGAAAATCAGGATTGGGAACAATATTATTTTGGCTAATTAAAGATAGCGAGTAAACAAAAAACGCTGATAAAAGGCAAGTTTCAATAATCTTTTTCATAACATAATACCAAGATTTACTCCGTATCGCTCACGGCCAACGATATAGTAAGTGCCATAGGGATTGCCTCTAATGGTAGTAGCATTGACCAGCAATAAATAAACGCTTAATGATAGTCGCAGGCGTTTGGTTAATTCATATTGTACGCCCGCATCGGCAACCATCCACGAAATCCTTTTTTCAGCAACATCTTGTACGTAGGGAAATTTATCTTTTTTTCTAAATGGTGAAGCAGTAGAACTGGTTTCAGGAAACTCATAGTAAAAATCATCTGATTTAAAAGACCTTTTTACACTGGTTCCGTGACTCATTTCAAATTGAACCCCGGATTTCACAAAGTATTTTAACCTGCTCGTTGGTTTAAGGGTGTATGTTACGAACAAGGGAATGTTGTAATTTACTTCTTTCGCTTCATGTCGATTTATTCCGTATATAACTATCGTAGTCGTATCATCTGGGTCTATCCAAAACCTTCCATCGGTTTCATAGTAATCCCCGCCTGTATAAAAACCAATGCCGGTAGATAAAGCCCATTTATTATTAAAGTTATAGCTAATAGATAGGTTGACACTGTATCCAATGGTTGGTCTGCTATAAACCAATCCATCACCCATATATTCTTTTACTTTTGGAATAAATAATCCCCCTCCTGAAATGCCATAACTAAACCTCTTAAATGACTGACCTTCAGCAGCAACAGTATCATTTTGCCCAATAGCATTAGCAGCTAATCCAACAAGCAAAAAGGATAATATATGTAACCGCATTTGCATCATTTTTCCTTTGACTCAAGTAATTCGGCTTTTAAATCTTTATTTTCTTTTTCCAACCTTTCCAATCTTTTGTACAATTCAGTTATATCTAAACGGTTTTCTTCTACATTCAGCATCATGCCTTCCATGTTTTTGCCTAAGTCCAAGCCGTGCTGTAAAATGTAGGGTTCCGAGTCCACATAAGGCAGGCGCATGCTGTCGGTATAAAACTCCTCTTTCGTTTTCCAATGCATGTGCTGGTAATCGGGGGCAAAGGCGAAATCACACCAAGGATTTTCAACTACTACGTTTGATGCGCCAATTTCACCGCAAACATCGAGATTGCCTTTTACTTCTGTGTTTCCGCTTACAAATAAATCCGAAGGATTGTTTGAGCCCGCTGCATTTCCAATCGAAACATTACCCCCGCTGAAGTAATTAATCAGCAGATTTCTGCTGCCAATGTTATCATAGGCATCAATAATGCTGTTTGCACCATTAAATCCAATACGTGTGTAACTCCCTGAAATATGCCCGAATCTGCCATCGCCACGCACATCTAATTTCTGGCGCGAGCAGGCATCGAGGCAATCGCTGCCGGGCGTACTTGTACCAATCCCCACTTTACCGTCTTTATTGACATATACTCGCTGCACATTATTGGTTTCCAAACTCACTCCACCAAAGCCGTTTTCGCCTGCCGAAATATGTAGGTCGTTGTCCCCGCTTAACATGCCTATTTTTGCCCAGCGCTGGTTGAGTGTTGCACGCCCAAACTTAATCAACGCTTCTGTTTGGTTGGAACCGCTTGCAGTTAAGTCCTCCAATAAAATCACGGGGTCGTTTCCGCCTACACTTAATCTTTCATCAGGCACAGTAGTTCCAATTCCCACCTTTCCTCTATGCGGGTTGAGAACAGTATGGTTTACCGGAGTGCCTGTTTGAGAAGAAAAAGGTTGGTTTTGAATATACAATGTAGCATTGCCTACTACCCCTGGCGGCACTAATTTCGACACAGTAATAGAGTTTGAAGACCCGTTGATAACAATGGAGCTGTCTCCAATGTGAATCACGCTGTCTCCGGCAACAGGCAGGATTCTTTGTACCCTTAAATTCCCGCTTGCAACAATGTTGCTTGCTTTCAAATCCCCGCTCACCCCAACACTCCCATTCACACTCAACCTTTCAGTCGGGTTGGGTGTTCCGATGCCTACAAACCCGGCATTGTCCGAATTAATGACCGTGTTGCTGGTGCCCAGCGAAGCATCGCTTTGTATACGAAAATCACCCACTATATTGCAAATCTCTTTCTGCAGAGTACCTTGCATTTCTCCGATAAAAATATCACTCACAATAGCGTCTTGCGATGCGAAA
>NVWW01000133.1 GCA_002746335.1 Flavobacteriales bacterium
ATCGCAAAAAGGACACCACGAACGCCAACCGAAAGGTTTCGCTTGTCGCACGAGCCAATGCTGCTTGCCGCGAAACTTCCGGTTCGCACCGTTCGTGGACAACCAGCCGCACGGGGGAATGTTGAGTGGAATACTGTTTAAGAGCGTAACAAAAACCTGTTTGCCGACAGGTAGGCTGCAAAAATTGACAGGGCAAAAACTTATTGGGCAGCATTGCTGCCGTAACGGTTACAGTGCCAATTGCCTGCGGGGGTTTGCGGCCATCGGTTTGTGTATGAGCAGTAGCGGCCTTTGCGTGTCGGCTTGGCGCGAGCTATTGCTTATACACCGTGTTAGCAAACGTTATTTTCTTACTAATCTTAGTTTATCGGACGTCATTGTAATTTCAAACCTATTTGGGAATCCTTGGGAAGTTATTGTCAGCATATTTTGATTCAACTCCCAAGGGACCGAACTTTCTTGAGCAGCACTTGCATAGACTTTGTTTTCTTCCAAAGTGTCCGGAGGGCATCCAGAAGATTGAATTATGGACATGGTCGTCTCATCAAAGTCCAATTTCAGATAACTACAATTGTTGTCAATACAGTTCTTCATTCCTGATTTATAGAAATTCAATAATGTGATGTCTTTCATTTTTTTAGTCTTTGTGCATGCAGTCCATACTGTTGCTATTAGTTCTTGCGAAGTTTGAGCACAAGAGTAAAGTCCCAGGAACAAGAATATTGTTATCAGAATGGTCTTCATTTCAATGTTTGCCAATAGTTAGCTAAAAATCTGTTTTAATCCCGATAAAAAGCGGGACAGGTTGTTTTTGCAGAAGTTGGCCGCAAGTTAACCGAAAAACAGGAGGAAAGTCAAGCCCCTATTTCCTGTGTGCCACCGACTTAGTAGGTGTAGGTTGTTTTTAGTGGTAAGTATATGAAGCGTTGGCGTCTAGAAGGGCCGGCTATGATTTTTAACCACCGTTGTGAGAAGTTTTTACTCATTTTTTTGGTGTCATTATACCGTCACTGAAGTTTCCCAGTTTAATATTCACCAGAACTTCATGTAAAGTTTCCGCTGCCAAACCATGTAATACCAATCTATAAGCCGCACTATATGTAGTAGTCGGGACCATTGGATGTTTGTTATTCACTAATCCCAGATGTCCCGGAGTTCCTAATATTTGAGAAGAATATATCGCAAGTGTTTCGTCTAATTGTAGTGAATTGGATGCCCTCACAAAGTCATTTGCCGTAAGAAAAAGTTGATAAAATGGCGTAAAAAGTTCAATGGCTGACCTTAGATCCAAAATATTAGTCCATTTATTTGGAAAATCTATATGATCAAACTGATCCTCAGTAATCATTTCCAAATTTATTTTCTCTACCGATGTAATGGTTATTTCTTTTTCTTTTAATTGAGTATTTAAATTAATTACGAAATTGTAAAGATTCAGGTCATGTTTCAAGAATAAATCATCTTTAACATCATTAAAGTCTTTTGGTTTTAAGGGACTTGTTTGTACTTCTACTCCTTTAATATTGCCAGCAATAAACTCCAGGATTTCACTTCCTACATGAAAGTGTCTGAATATTAACAAATTTGCATCTGGACTAACAAAGCATCTAAGTCCCCATGATAAAATTCTGTGTAGGATTTTTGAAGAGTTGAATAGTTTTGGAAAAAAGAATTTAACTACGTGAATAAAGAACATGATGATCATTGACCAAAAATGTATTAGTGGAAGTAAGTATCTGGCTGATTTCGAATTGTTATCATGCATTAATGCTTGCTTTGTTCTATTATTTATTGGAATGCTACTGTCCAAATACATAGCAAGCCATGGATTTGGGTCCCTTTTATCGTGAATGGATATGTCTAATAGATTTGGCATGATTATTCATTTATTAATAATTACCTAATTCTTCCAATTGCATTTGGTACAGCTTTGCAGTTGTTTTAGCTGTTTTTGCAATTCGCTTTGCTATTTCCATGTTCATTTGCGGGTGATTCAATGCTTGTTCCAGACGGTGAAAGTGATTTTCATCGGCAACACCGTGATAGGTGAAAAAGGAAACCTGGTCATCATTTAGTTGCAACTGTTCTTTGATAATTTCTCCCCAGTAACCTGATAGACGTTTTCCTATTCCTTCAATGATAAACATAGCACCTAAAAGGTCTATGGGATTCGGTTTGCTCGCTTGCTGGAACATGAATGAAGAGAGGGCTACACTTCCTATATTTTTTTCTCCGTTTTGAATAGTTGATAAAGATTCTCCCAATGCTTCAAAATTACGTTCCAACATTTGAAAATCCTTGTGTTCAGTGGCTGTGTGTGTTATAAAAGCCGACCGTAATTCGAACAAGTCAATATCAATGTTGGAAGCTGCCCTGGAAATCCACTGTGAACCATCAATCACCTGCTGCCTCAGATCGTGTACCAAAAGCTTATAATCATCAATGCTTAGCTTGCCATCGTGTATTTTAGTAATAATAGGCACTTTCAGCAGTTTTGTTTCAAACTCAACCCATATTTGAGCAAGTTGTCTTACTAACCACTCGGAAGTTGGGTTTTTATCAACCACTAATTCCGGAGATATGATTTCACGAATAGGATACCTTCCGCTTGAAGGATCATGTTGTCCTTCCACCTTTAATTTCATAAAAGAAGTAATGAACCTGCCGCTTTCAGGCACCATGCATAATATGGAATCTCCCTGTTTTAATTTACCGGAGTACATTAATTCTTCCAGCATAATGAAAATAGAAGCCGCTCCGGTATTTCCTTTAGCGGCCAAATTGCTGAACCACTTTTCATCAGGGATTGCTGCTCCCCCTTTTTGCATCAGGTCTTTGATGGGTTGTTTGAAAAACTCAGAAGAATAGTGGCAACAGAGCCAATCTATTTCATTGGTTTGTATAGCCCCTTTGTCAATCAATTCAAAGTAATGGGCAACCCCTGTTTGTATTACTTTATCCAACAATCGAATATCTTGTTTTAGGTTTAAAGCGCCTGCCTTGGAAGCTGACTCGTAATCGGGATAATCCAACCAGGTTGGTTCGGATTCATTTTTACTATCTGTCTTCCCAGCATACATGCACAGCGGAAATTCATGGGCATGAGACTGGATGTCTATCCACTCGATTTTTAATGACAAGCCCTTTTTATTTTTCTTATTTTCAAGTACGAGAGCCCCCGCACCATCGGAAAGCATCCATCTTAAGAATTCAGTGTCAAAAGGTACGGATTTAATTTTCTGCGCTTCAAACCTGGATGCTTTGAACAACCTGCTTACAAATTCACTTCCTACACATATTGCATTTCGTTTTTCATCACATTTAATTTGTGCATAGGCGTTCTTTAATGCCATCATTCCACTGGCACACACGCTTTGAAAACTTGCTACTTCACATTTTGAAAAATCCAGTTCAGCGTGCACCATACTTGCAAATCCCGGAACAGGCAGGTCGCCTTGTGTTGTTCCTGTGGATAAAAGCTCCACATCCTTTGACCTAAGACTACTTTTAGCAAGCGCCCGTTCAATTGCCTTCGCTGCCATTTGTGCATTGGAATGTGTGCTTTCCTGTTTATTATTTAATCCGTAATACCGTTGTTTAATACCGTTTTGCTTTAGAATACGGTTCTTTGCCACACTGCTTTTTCCATTAATCTTGCCCAAGTAATTTTCCATTTCATCATTTGAAACGGGTTTGTTTGGCAAATAAGCGCCCAAACTTGTTATGTATACATTCTCCATTTAATTCCTAAYCTTTCGTAACTGCTTCTGTTTCTACAACTTGATGCACAATGTGTCATTAAGGTTTTTCGTGATAACTGAAATCTAATTTGAATTTTGTTGATCTGTTTCGTGAAGCAAACATACTGTGTTCTTCAGTTTCCCTAAAACCATTAATTTAATAAAACGTATGTTATAAAAATGATTATTGTAAGATACAAGTACAGTAAAACTGTCCATATYAGGTATAATAAACGTACTATTAAAACAATTTCTGCAGCAATACAATATTGGAATGAGGTAATGTTGATTTTAATACTTTAGGGTACAATCCTTTTTTTGCTAAGCTTTGCATGCAATTTATCCAGCAAGTTGGAAGCAAATCCATAATTTTTTCTGCCCTTAGAATGATGTTCATTGTGGTGTGTTCCAAATAATTGCCAGCTTGGTCCAATTCCGTTCCCAAAACGGTAGTTGCAATGTCCGGAGTAATTTAGCAATACACTTGCCAGCGGATATAAAAAAATCGCTGTTGGCGCAAAGGGAACAAAAGGTGTAATCGTAACAGGAATGGTGCTTAATAATAATGCTTCGAACCAATGAAAACTATACACCGAGTAAACCGTTGGAGTTTTGGATTTGTGATGCACAAAATGCACATGCCGCATAAAAAATGACAAGTGCATGATTCTGTGAACTACAAAAAAGTGGACTTCATTCCATATCGTTAACAAGGAAACGCCCAGGATAACATTGAGCAGAGTATCTGGCAATAAGGTAATGGCTCCAATACGAATAAGGTACACAATGGGGAAGGCGGAAAATCCAAAGATGAATATGGACTTCAGGGAATGCATCATCTCATAGCCGATTTGCTTTCTGGTTACTTCCTTTTCGACAATCTTATGCACGATACTTTTGCGGTTCAAAAACTTACAAAACCAAAGGAATACCGGTGCAACAACAAAGTACAGGAATAGGAAATAAAAGAAAACAAGCCCGTACAGCTTGAAGTAGGAATAATCGTGAATGATATTGTTAACTTGTTCCTGTATCATTATATTTCTCACAACATTCAAATGTATAAAGAATCGTTTTAATCCCGATAAAAATAGGGACAGGTTGTTTTTAGTGGAAGTTGGTCGCAAGTTACCCGAAAAACAGGAAAAAGTCAAGCCCCGACTTCCTATGTAACAATGACTTAGTGGGGGCAGGCAGGTTGCGCGAAGTAGTTTTATTCCAATATTATTTTCCCAGTTCTTATGGTTCCTTTTGCGTTGCTGATGTTGTAGGTATACATGCCTCTTTTCAGAGCTCCTGTTTTGATTTCGGTTTTTTCTGTATCGATGTTATCTACTTTTTTTACTTGCCTGCCAAACAGGTCATAAAGTGTAAATGATACACCGGTACCGATAGATTTGCCTACATCAAGCGTAATGGAAGTATTAAAAGGGTTCGGATAGAGTTGAAATGCTGCATCTTTATTTAATTTCACTTCATCAACTCCGGTTATGGTGTTGCAGGAATATTTATAAACGGTTTCACCCACGGCATATCCGAGGGTATCATTTAAAAAACGAAACCTGTTTAGGAAACTGCCGACAAACCCCTGCTGCCAGGTATCGCCTCCGTCTGTTGTTTGAAAGGAGACCTCATTCCTGGCGCCCATCCAGCCCAATGTATCATTGATAAAACCTATTCCTTCGGTCTCGTACGAATTGTTCGAGAACAGTTTATCCTGCCACGTTTGACCACCATCAGTTGTTTTTAAAAAAATAACGGGGGCGCTAAGAGTTTCCCATGAAACATAACCCACATTGGGTGAAGGGAAAGAGATTTTCCAGCAAGTTCCACCTGTTTGGCCGGTTATGTGTTTCGTCTGCCAGGTTTGCCCGCCATCTGAGGTAAACAAAACCAATCCTTTGCTTGTTGCATAATTATTGGTGGTTCCGCCAACCACAATGCCCGAATCAGGACTCCAGAAATGTAAATCAATTAACATGCCCGCATAGGCATTCATGTCCTGCGATACCCAATTGTTCCCACCATCAATACTCTTAAGAAAACGGCCCGGCCCTTCAAGCCGTCCACAAGCATAAATGAGCGTATCATTCACTACATTAATCCCACATATTCCTTCAGGTTTGGCTCCTGTTATGTTTTGAACTACTGTCCATGTGTTTCCACCATCCAATGTTTGATAAAAAATATTGGTATCGGTAACGATGGGATAGATACCTGCCCCGAGATTACCTATCCAACCTTTTAATGAGTCAGTAAATCCAACGGATCTGAAACGGCTGCCTTGCACAGAAAATTGAAGATTCCATGTTTGGCCGCCATCGGTTGTTTTATGTATCTTTCCGCTATCTCCGGCAGTTATCGGGCCATTCACGGCCCAGCCTAGGTTAGCGTTTACAAAATATGCATCATCATGTTTATAATCAGGTAAAAACGGAGCGTTGGGTAAACTGTCCCAGTTGCATTGGGTTTGAGCCAGTATGGCATTAGTCATTAACACAATTATAACAACCGGTACGACTAACTTTTTCATATTAATAACTTACGTTATGCAACATCAAAAAAACAATAAATGTTATTGTGGTGAGAATTGTAAATTTGTTGCTCAACAATTTCATTTAAAAATGAAGGTTTATTCCCTATTATTTTTCACTACCTGTTTTGTATTGATGAGCCAGTTGTCCTTTTCACAAGGTTGCAGCGATGCGGGGGTTTGTTCTGTCGGCTCCCTCAATATCATTCAGTTCAAATATGAATATTTACCGGCAGAAAAACAACACCTTGAGCAAATGAAGGCAGAGGATACTGAATTAATGGGTGATACGGAAGACCTGCCTGCCAGCAGGCAAGGTACAGCAAATTATACACCACCGCAACTTAAGGAAAAGAAAACCGACCCGGCCATTGAACCTCCCACCAAAGTTTCAGCAAGCATTGATACCACCGCTGCTACAGATTATTCCCCGTTAATACATTATTATAAATATGCGAAATACAGTTTTCAATTTACTGCACAATATGGAATTGGTGACCGGTCTACCTCCATCCTCATAAGCGAGTTAGCAGGAAACATAATTATTATTAAACAAAAGCTTTTTGGCCAGGTAAAACTGCCCTATTATTTTATAAATGGAGAACTGGGCAGTGTTAATGGGGTGGGAGACATCACTTTGAGCCTTAGTTATTTTGTGTTCAATAAAAACAGGGTAAATATAAGTGTAACCGGAGGGGCTAAAATCCCAACCAATAATGCCAATCTTACCATAGCTGATTTACCCCTTCCAATGGTTTATCAAACCAGCTTGGGAAGTACCGATGCTTTGCTCGGAATAAAACTTTCTTATAAAAAGTGGGATTTTACATTGGGATATCAGCATTCTTTCAATTCTATTGGAAACCAGTACTTACATAATTTTACCGTTGAAAATGTCCCTTCATATAACAATTATTTCGAGTCCAATATAATGAAACGAGCTGATGATGCCGTATTTAGGGTTAACAGAAATTTCAAATTCAAGAAAATTATAATCCATGGGGGATTACTGTTCATCTATCATACAGCAAATGATGATGTCACCAACGCCTCGGGAGAACGGGTTAAAGTAAATGGTTCAAAGGGATTAACATTAAACCTCAATATTGCAGGGACGGTGCCTGTATCTAAAGATTTCGATGTTGTTTTCACCTTTGCCAACCCGTTCATCACCAGAAAATCGCGACCGGATGGGTTAGCACGAAAGGTTGTTATTATTGCGGGGGTAAAATACAACCTGTTTAAAAATTAAAACAAGCTGCTTAACTACAATCACCCCGCCTTTTCTTTGAGCACATCCTGATAATCCTGTTTTTCAGGTACTTTTCCCAGCCGCAGCGCGCCATGTAAAAATACCAGCGTGCTAATGGTCATTAGCACATGGGCGAAATCGCGATGGTTGAAGTATTCGTGCACCACCACGGGGTAGTTAAAAATGAACATAGCCACACTAAGAATTGCGATAGTGTAAAGCACGTAGCGGCTGCCTATGTCTTTGGTCTTGAGGTAGACAAACAGGTGAAACGAAAACACCACCACCAAAAAGCCGTAAACGGTGTGGAATTCCACATATCTAAAATGAATGGTATATGCAGTGATGGTCATTAACGTGAGTAATTCGATCAGATTAATTATCAGAAATACCTTGCCTAAAGTTGGATGAATGAGCCGTTTGGCATGCTCAATGGCCGAGCGTTCAATCAACATAATGGAAACCATGCTGATGAACCACCCGAGCAGTTTCCAATGTTCGTTAAAAGCATAGAGAAATCCGTGTCCAATCAATCCACCAATGCAGGTGGCTATACCCATTGTGACGAAGTACCATTTCAAATACAAGAATGTATTGCCTTGCAGATTTTCTTTTCGCAATCGCCAAAAGGCATAAAAACAGGCCGTAGCCACCATGATGTCGGTTACAGTGGTAACGGGTTCCATCACCCGAATACCAAAGATGATCATGTCGGGCTGTGAAATTTGGGTAACATCCATTGGCTACGAAGGTAAGGAAGTGTAGCGGATGTGATTAAGAAATTAAAAATGAAAATAGACAACCAAAAATTACTTTTCAGCTTTTACTGTCTCCTTTTCGAGGTTACCGTTCAATTTGTTATTTTCCTTTTCTAACTTTTCAACGGATGTTTGTAGTTCGCTCTTATCTGATTCGAGCTTTTCGATGGCAGATTTTTGACTGCTGATTTCATTGTTAAGCTTTTCTGCTTCTTTTTTTAATTTGCTCACTTCGCTTTTTTCCTGCTGCAAATCCATTGCGAGCTGACTGTTCTTTTTGTTCAGGTCGTCAATGGTGTCTTCGTGCTGTTTGACGGTTTGCTTTAATGAAACAATTTCCGAAAGCGCGTTCTTCACCGATTCGGTGAGGGATTGTATAGGATCTGTTTTTGCTGCCATAGTGATGAGTTTTAATGCTTGACGATGATGGTGTCGCCTACCTTGATGTAATGTGGGTCGCCCAATTCGTTGTGGCCGCCTATTTCATCGTGCTTGAAGCCGTGTCCATGATATTTTTCCGAAATGCTCCACAACGATTCGCCTTCTTTCACGATGTGAACGGTATGGCTACCTTCTTCATCTTCTACCTCAAAATCATCTTTTGAGCTTTCAATAGTGGCAAGCAGTTCGCTGAGTTCTTCCTGCAGCTCAGTGATTTCTTTTTCCTGTGCTTCGGTTTTTTCTTTCAATTCCACTACTTGCTTGTCATTTTCAACGCTTTCTTGCTTAGAATCCAAAGCTATTTCCGTATTAACTTCTGTTTTAGTGGTCATAAAAGTTGCCGCCCAACCCACAATGGCGATGAGCAGGACAAGACCTAATGTTATGCTTGCTTTTTTGAGTGCGCTTCGCTGTTTACTCACAGCGTTGATGTGTTCAAATGCAGTCAAATCAGAGCCGCATTCGGTGCATTGATTTGCGTTTTCACCAGTGTTTCCCTGGCATACAGGACAATTCATAAGTTATTGATTTTGATGGGAATAATTTGGCAAAAATAGAAAGAAATCTCTGCAAGAGCAAGCTTTTTGCCGATAAAGTGCAAGAAATTACCGATGGATTATACTATGTGCGGGATAAATTGTGTCATTTCATATCATTGGAATGTTGGAAAAATGGAATGTTATACAACATTCTGATATTGTTGGGATGCGCCCTCCATCAAGAATTGAGTTTTTTCCACTGGAAAGGTGAAGCGACTTGCCCAAGGTAATCTTCCGGAAAATTTTCAATTTCTGACAGGCCGATGTCTTCAGATGCTTCCTGGTCTTTGGGGTAGTGCATCGTTCCGAAAACAATGTCCCAGAAAATGATGTTATTACCATAATTCGTGTTGGCTTCTTCTATTTTGAGCGAATGGTGCCATCGGTGTAGCTCGGCCATACTAAAGACATAATTTAGAAGCCCTAATTTCAAGTGAATATTGCAGTGCTGAAACATACCGTGAACTGCAATCC
>NVWW01000004.1 GCA_002746335.1 Flavobacteriales bacterium
TCCTTTTCCTTCAGTTTCCAAAATCAAATTCATAAGCTCGTCACCTTCTAATTTGTATTTAGATAATTCTTTTGCAGCAAGTTTGCTGTTTATTGATTTCAATAATTCGTTTTTCTCTTTAATTAATGGAACGACTTCAAATTTTTCTTCTAACTCTGAGAGCTCAGATTTAACTGGGTTTCCCCAACGATCAAATCTTGAAAGCAAATTTTCTCTATCAAAGAATAGAGTTAATTTGTTAACAGTATTTCCATTTTCATCGCCTGACGAAGTAATTTCGACATTACCAGATGGGAGTCCACAATGTTGAGCAAAGTTTCGCAGTTTTTCTAAAAAACGATATGCAAAATTATTATCGTAGGCTTGTGATGTTTCAAGTTTAAATAATTTGTATTCTTCTGATTCAGCACCATATTCTCTTTTAAGCCTTGTTTCCGAATGGTCTAAAAAAGTCCTAACAGATGAAAGTATATTTAGAATATATCTGTTTAGGTCTAAATACAGGTGTTCAAATTCGGCCATATCTGCTCCAGGAGATTCGTTATAGATTTCTAAATAGTCATTTAATTTGGTTATAAAATCTGTATAGTTCAACTCGACAATTTTGAATAGATGTTGATTTGTAGAATACTTTGTTAATGTCTGAATATGATTAACATACCTATCATATTCTTCTTTTGTCAATTCTCTAATGCCAGTAAAAGTGGGGCTGTCTAATGTCGCAAGGCTATATGTAGTTTGGGATTTTTTCATAATTACAGCTAACGTTTAGCTCAAAGTGCGTTTTAATGCACTTTAGGTGCTGTTCCGCAACATACGAGAAAAAAACGAGAACAGTTGCGTTAAAAGCAATTCCAAACAAATATATTCAACTCTTAAATAATCATACCTTTGCCGCGTGTTTCACCGCCCACCCCGAGTGAATGAGTGACGAAATAAAGCATGAATGCGGCATTGCGCTGCTCCGTCTTCTAAAACCGCTCCAGTTTTATCAGGAAAAATACGGCACATCGTTTTACGGCCTCAATAAGCTTTACCTGCTTATGGAAAAGCAGCACAACCGCGGGCAGGACGGGGCAGGCGTAGCCAACATTAAATTTGATGTAGAACCTGGCAAACGCTACATTAGCCGTTACCGCTCCACCGGACCAAACCCCATCCAACAGGTGTTTGAACACATCAATTCACGCTTTAGGGAAGTACAGGAAAAGCAACCCAAAAAACTTAGCGACCCACTTTGGCTGAAAGAAAATCATGGTTTTACGGGTGAGTTGTTTTTGGGCCATTTGCGCTATGGCACTTTTGGCAAAAACAGCGTAGAATACTGCCACCCTTTCCTTCGGCAAAACAACTGGATGACGCGTAACCTGGTAGTAGCCGGAAATTTCAACTTGACCAATGTAGACGAATTGTTCGACCTGCTGGTGAGCATCGGGCAGCATCCCAAAGAAAAGTCAGACACCGTAACGGTGCTTGAAAAAATAGGCCATTTTATTGATGAAGAAACCGAAATCCTATTTCGAAAATACAAGCGGCTAGGTTATTCCAAAAAAGAAATTTCGGGGCTAATCGCTAAAAACATGAACATCCAGCGCATTCTGAAAAAATCAGCAGAAGACTGGGATGGCGGCTACGCCATGGCCGGACTTATTGGGCATGGCGATGCTTTTGTTTTGCGCGATCCTTCAGGCATACGCCCTGCCTATTATTACCACGACAATGAAATTGCGGTGGTTACTTCTGAACGCCCGCCTATTCAAACCGCATTCAACGTTTCTATCGAAAAAATTAAAGAGTTGCAGCCGGGAAATGCTTTGGTGATCAAAAAATCAGGTGAAATCGGAGAAATGAAATTTCGCAAGCCGATGGAGAAAAAGGCCTGCTCTTTCGAGCGCATTTATTTTTCACGCGGCAGCGATGCTGACATTTACAAGGAGCGGAAAGAACTCGGACGACTGGTTTGCCCTTCCATTTTAAAAGCCATTGATTACGATGTGAAAAACACGGTTTTCTCTTTTATCCCCAACACTGCTGAAACGGCATTTTACGGGATGATTAAAGGGATTGAAGATTACCTGGATTACCGGAAAAAAGAGAAAATTCTGAAATTGGGAGAGCATCCTGATTTGGAAAAAGTAAACGAAATTTTGGCCATGCGCCCKCGTGTGGAAAAAATCGCCATTAAAGATGCAAAACTCCGCACCTTCATTACCGATGATGTTTCTCGCGATGATTTGGTAACGCATGTTTACGACATCACTTATGGCACGGTGAGAAAAAACGCTGACAATTTAGTGATCATTGACGATTCCATCGTTCGCGGCACGACATTGAAAAAAAGTATTATCCGCATTTTGGCACGACTGAATCCGAAAAAAATCATCATCGTATCATCTGCTCCACAAATTCGCTACCCCGATTGTTACGGCATTGACATGGCCAAATTGGGCGATTTTATTGCGTTTCGGGCGGCCATCGAATTGTTAAAAGACAAAAAGAAAAGCAATATCATTAAAAACGTTTATGAAAAATGCCAACGGCAGGAAAAGTTGCCTAAAGACCGCATCCACAATTATGTAAAGGAAATATACGAACCGTTTTCTGCCGATGACATTTCGAAAAAAATCTCYCAGTTGCTCACWCCCGAAGAAGTAAAAATTCCAGTAAAAATTATTTACCAAACCATCGAAGGACTACACAGCGCATGCCCCGARCACAAAGGTGACTGGTATTTTACGKGCGATTATCCTACCCCGGGMGGMAACAARGTRGTGAATCGTGCTTACATCAATTATGTGGAAGGCAGCAACGAAAGAGCCTATTGATTTTTCTCTTTTATGATGATATCAAAGTCAAGTTGTAGGTAATCCCTTAATTTGTAGTTGCGATAATCTCGTGGATTGGAACTGATTTCAGCCGAATGCAACAATCCTGAAGATGGCAATGGCTCGATTTCAACCACTTTTTCACTCCCCGCATAATTTTCCAAATGACTCATCCTTGCATTATATGCATGAGTATATTTTTTGACAATAGGATATTGATGAATGGCTGCGATGACATTGACTGCAAAGCATGCAACTACCGCAATTGTCGTGATTTTTGTGGTAAATAAATCACGCAAACCCAATTTATACCCTGCATAAAATGCGACAAAGCAGAACAGCATGACTGTGAATAACGAAACTGGCGCCAATGCTCTTGCGGGGCCAATTTCGGTCATAATGTAAGAAACGGGTAAGTTGAAAATAAATACAATGGCAAAATAAATCAGCGCCAACCAAATAATTTGTCTTGCAAAGTTTCTAACCGATAATTTTTTAGTGTTTTTCTGATTACCGAAATAATTCCCAACCCAAACAAATGGAATGGCAAAGAGCATAATCAAGGGTAATTTTTCGGGCAACATGAACAGAAAGATTTTCCCCACCGATTTCGTATTAATCCAAAAAGCTTCCAACAGGCCAATTTCTTCGAAATATGAACGCCTTTCAACCAGCCCCGGAGTGGTAAAATAAGCCGTAAAGCCGACACCGCAAATCAAGATACAAAACCAAATTTTGTACAAGAAGGACCTCTTTTTTTTACGAATAAAAAAAGTGCCTGCAAGGATTAAAAACAGCAGTGTGAAAACTGCAAATGGCGGATTAGAAGTTGCCACATAAGCAAAAGAAATTGCCAAGCCGATGTACGTAAAAATGTTTCCTTTCAGGGAAAGAATTAACCCAGTTCCCAAACAGAAAAAACTGATACTCCATAAGTAACAAACCGATGCACAAAACCAAAACCACGTCTCGCCAATATTCAGTGTAGCGAAGAATAAAACATTGGCCAAAAACACGCTGATATTTAATACAAATAGCTTACTGAAATGAGCAGAAATCATTGTGCTCAAAAGGCTTTTCAACAGGATGTAAAAAGAAAAACAAATCATGGCAAGGGACAAAACACCGTAAACCAACAATAAATGCTCACAATCATGGAAATACAAAAAAGCGAAGTCCATCAATACGGGCAGCAAACGTATGTCTGATGTGTAGTAATACTGGGCGATACCTTCCCAATAACCGTTTTTTTCAAGGTTGGAAATAATGCCAAAATCATCGGAGGCAAGCCGATTGTAGTAAGCAAGAACTAAAAAAAGAATTAAAAAACTGGAATTGCTGAACAATAATAATTTGTTGAATTGCGAACGGTTCAGCATCAGAAATTTTTCAGGAAAAGAAATCCAAATGTAGAAAGAAATTAACCTTTTGGCTTCTTGTAAATCGGCACGGTAGAGCATGCCTCGCCATACATGATGCTGCGAGCAAAGGGCTTTAGCCTGGAAATCAGCTCCACATAAGCTGATTCGGGAACCGGCTTATTGCTGCATCCTTTGATAACAATTCGGGTATCGGTATATTCTTGGGGATTGATTTTGTTAATTGCATCAAGGAACAAAATAGTTTCCAGCATTTTTATATCTCCGAAAACAACTCTCTTGGCAAATGGTTGAAGAGCTGAAGTAAGCAACATATACGCCCAAGTAGGCACAATGGCATCAGATGAACAGGTGACAGCTATAAATTTATTTTTGTATTGCGTCCAATCATTATTTTTCACAAACTCACGAAAATCCTTTTCCTTCAAAACAAGGCCTTCCCAAAGGTTGTCTTTGATGTCGTACAAAATGCGTTCACCTTCAGGATAGAATTCTTCCAAATCAAGAGTGATCAACCCGCTTTGGGCTACTTTATTTACGATTTCCTCTTGCATATACTGTTTTGTTTGCCATTGTATATTCAGCAAATAATCTAAGGCATTTTGCCTCACTGAAGATGACAAATTATTACATCAACCCCAATTCCACCTGGGCTTCTTCGCTCATCATTTCCTTGTCCCACGAAGGCTCAAAAGTGATGGTGACTTTTGCAGATTTGACATCTGAAATTCCTTCAATTTTGTTTTCTACTTCCATCGGCAGCGACTCAGCTACAGGGCAATTTGGTGAAGTCAGCGTCATTATCACCTCCACATTAAAATCATCATCCATTTTTACTTCGTAAATCAGCCCAAGCTCGTAAACATCCACAGGAATTTCTGGGTCGTAAACGGTTTTGATAACATCAATGATAATATTCTCTAATTGTTTTTTGTCCATCAATTTTCCTGTTTTACACTAAATCCAACGGCATAAGTTTTCATCTTTTTAATCATGGCCACCAACCCGTTTGAACGATTGGGGGACAAATGCTCTCGCAGGCCGACCTCATCTACAAAGTACAAGTTAGCATTGAAAATTTCTTCTGGAGGGTGACCTGACAGCACCCTAATTACCATTGCCACAAGTCCTTTGGTGATAATCGCATCACTGTCTGCTTCAAATTTCACACTTCCGTCTTCCATTGATGAATGCAGCCACACCTGCGACACGCAGCCCTTCACCAGGTTTTCGTCCACATAATACGATTTCGCCAGAGGCGCCAGTTCTTTTCCTTGTTCGATGATGTGTTCGTACTTCCCCATCCAGTCGTCAAAAAAGGAAAACTCATCAATGATTTCGTCTTGTATTTCATTAATCGTTATCACGATAGCATTTCTTTGGCTTTCAAAAGTCCTTTCACCAAAACATCAACTTCTTCTTTCGTATTGTAAAAAGCAAACGATGCACGCACCGTGCCCGAAATTCCAAAACGGTTCATCAACGGCTCGGTGCAATGGTGGCCGGTTCGTACGGCAATACCAAGTTGATCGAGGATTGTTCCTATATCATAAGGGTGAATTTCATCCATCAAAAATGAAATTACTGATGCCTTGTTTTCTGCGGTTCCAATAATACGCAACCCATTAATGTTCAGCAATTGTTCAGTAGCGTATTCGAGCAGTTCTTTCTCGTAAGCCGAAATGTCCTCGTAACCGATGGAATCGAGATAATCTATTGCTGCGCCAAAGGCAATCACATCGGCAATGTTGGGTGTTCCGGCTTCGAACTTGTAGGGTAGGTCGTTATAGGTAGTTTTCTCGAAAGTTACCGTTTCAATCATCTCGCCACCGCCCTGGTAAGGAGGCATTTCTTCAAGCCATTTTTCCTTGCCATAAAGAATACCGATACCCGTTGGGCCATACATTTTGTGGGATGAAAAGCAATAAAAATCCGCATTCAAATCCTGTACATCCGTTTTCATGTGAGGTACAGCTTGAGCAGCATCAAGCAAAACAGGAACATTGAATTCGTGAGCTTTTTCAATGATTTTTTTCACTGGATTTATGGTTCCCAAGGTATTGGAAACATGGTTGACTGCAACAATTTTTGTTTTTTCCGAAAGCAGTTTTTCAAACGCCTCAAAAATCAACTCCCCGGCATCATTTACCGGAATTACTTTCAGCTTTGCTCCTTTATCCTCACACACAATTTGCCACGGAACAATGTTGGAATGGTGCTCCATTTCAGAAATCAATACCTCATCGCCTTCGCTGATGAATTTTTTCCCAAAAGAACTCGCCACCAAATTGACAGCTTCTGTAGTTCCTCTTGTAAAAATGATTTCATGTGCGTGTTTGGCATTGATGAGTCGTTGCGCTTTTCCCCGCACATTTTCAAACGATTCAGTTGCTCGTGAGCTGAGGTAATGCACGCCACGATGCACGTTGCTGTGCTGTGCTGTATAGTACTTTTCAAGTGCTTCAATAACCGCCTTTGGCTTTTGAGAAGACGCAGCATTATCCAAATACACAAGCGGCTGCTCGTGCACTTTTTGGTTTAGGATGGGAAAGTCGTTTCTGACTTTTTGGACGTCAAAAGGTGCAATAGTTGCTATGGCTTCGGGCTCGTTCATTTGGCAACTATGTTTTCGTAGCGCTCCTCGATATATTTCTCAATTTTCTCTCGTAAGGGTAAAAGTTTTATACCCCGCAACACTTCCTCTGCAAAGGCATTAAGCAGTAATTTGGTCGCTGAATCTTCACTTAAACCTCGGGAACGCAAGTAAAATTTAGCTTCCTCATCCAGTTGTCCTGTAGTTGACCCATGGCTGCACTTTACGTCATCGGCATAAATTTCCAACTCTGGCTTGGAATTGATGCTCGCATCATCGGTTAGCAAAATGTTCTGATTGCTTTGGTAGGCATTGGTTTTTTGCGCGTGGGGACGCACCATGACCTTGCCATTAAACACGCCCGTAGATTTTCCGTTCATTATACCCTTGTACAACTCATTGCTCTGGCAATTTGGCTGACGGTGGTCCACAAATGTGTGATTATCAACGTGTTGTTTTCCTTTGGTTAAATGCAAGCCGCTCAAGTGGGTTTCAATGTGCTCGCCTTCCAACGATATATTCAGGTTGTTGCGCACTAACAAGCCATTTGTAGTAATGGTGTGAATGTTGAAATTGCTGTTGCTTTCCTGATAAACTTCGGTCGTGTTGATTTGTGAAGAATTTTCACTTTCATTTTGAAGAAGATATTGGCTCAGGTGAGCATTTTCATGCAAAATGATTTCCGTAACGGAATTGGTAAACGAGCTTCCTCTGATGGTTTCGTAGGAAGAAATAATTTTTACTTCGCTGTTTTTTCCAACAATGAACAGGTTTCTCGGGTTGAATGCAGCGCTCTCAGCATTCGTGATGTTAATGATGTGGATTGGTTTTTCAATTGCCGCATTTTCTTTTGAATAAACAAACGTGCCGCTGGTATGATAAACTGTATTGAGTGCAGTGAAAATTTGCTTGTTGTGATCGGTATATTTCGCAAAATATTTTTCAATAATATCAGAATGACTTTTTCGCGCCTTTGCCAGTGGCTGAATGACTATATTTTCTTTTTCAGAAATTTCAGATAATTCTTCCGAAAAAAAACCATTGATGAACACCAACAAATTGACCTCTAACCCTTCAATTTTGAATTTTTCTACATCCGAAACACCAAACGAGGGCGTTTGTGAATACGTGCCTTTTAGGATTTTTCCTATGCGCGTGTACTTCCAGTATTCGTCTTTGGTGGTAGGAAATTCTAACGAATTCAATGCTTCCTGTGCTTCGCCCCTTACTTTCAGCAAGTATTCGTTTTCAGGCGTTATTTCAAGCCCGATAAATTGCGAAAGGAATTTTTCTTTCGCGCTGATTTTATCTAATGTCGCTTCCACTTTTTTATCGGTTTAAGCGGTAACAACTAATTCTTCCTTGATCCAATCGTACCCCTTTTCTTCCAATTCCAATGCCAGTTCTTTTCCTCCTGACTTCACGATTTTTCCATCAAAAAGTACATGCACAAAATCAGGAACAATATATTCAAGCAGACGCTGGTAGTGGGTGATGATAACGAAAGCCCTTTCATGCGAATGTAGTTTATTCACCCCGTTGGCTACAATTTTTAGCGCGTCAATGTCCAAACCGCTATCGGTTTCATCAAGAATAGCCAGTTTCGGTTCAAGCATAGCCATCTGGAAAATTTCGTTTCGTTTCTTTTCACCGCCTGAAAAACCTTCATTTACTGAACGGTTAGCCAAGTCATTATCCAGTGAAACCAAGTCCTTCTTTTCTCTTGCCAGTTGCAGAAACTCTTTGGCTTTCATTGGTTCTTTTCCGTGATATTCACGGATTTCATTGATGGCCGTCTTCAGGAAATTAATGTTACTCACTCCGGGAATTTCTACCGGATATTGAAATGCAAGAAACAACCCTTCACGCGCTCTATCTTCAGCAGCCATTTCGAGCAAATCCTTTCCTAAATAATTTACTTCTCCCGAAATTTCATAATCCGCTCTTCCTGCAAGCACAGATGCCAACGTGCTTTTACCTGAACCGTTTGGGCCCATAATGGCATGCACCTCACCTGCTTTCACTTCAAGGTTAAGACCTTTAATGATGCTCTTGCCTTCTATTGATGCTTTTAGATTTTTAATCGATAACATGTTTTTGTTCTTAGTTGTGCTTGAATTTTGCTCCTTTGAAATCTGATTTCTGCAAGTAATTCAATAATCCATTTGTTAACTAACCAACGGACCCTTCTAAACTGATTGCCAGCAATTTCTGTGCTTCCACCGCAAATTCCATCGGTAGTTTATTCATCACTTCTTTGGCAAAGCCATTAACAATCAATCCTATAGCCTTTTCGGTTTCTATACCTCGCTGATTGCAGTAGAAAATCTGGTCTTCTCCAATTTTACTTGTTGTAGCTTCATGCTCCACTATTGATGACTTATTTCCAACTTCAATGTATGGAAAAGTATGCGCTCCACAAGTATCGCCCAGCAACAAGCTGTCACACTGCGAAAAGTTGCGGGAATTATCCGCACCTTTATTGATTTTCACCAATCCTCTATAGCTGTTATTGCTTTTTCCTGCCGAAATCCCTTTTGAAATTATGGTGCTTTTGGTGTTCTTGCCTATGTGTATCATTTTAGTGCCCGTATCGGCTTGCTGATGGTTGTTCGTAAGCGCTACGGAATAAAATTCGCCAACGGAATTATCACCTTTCAAAATACAGCTTGGGTATTTCCAGGTGATAGCAGAACCGGTTTCTACTTGCGTCCATGAAATTTTGGAATTATCACCCAAACAAATTCCTCTTTTGGTAACGAAATTGTAAATTCCTCCCTTACCATTTTTGTCACCCGGATACCAATTCTGTACTGTTGAATATTTTATTTCGGCATCTTTCAAAGCAACGAGTTCAACAACTGCTGCGTGAAGTTGAGTTTCATCTCGCATGGGGGCTGTGCACCCCTCCAAATAGCTCACATAGCTGCCTTCATCAGCAATGACTAAGGTTCTTTCAAATTGGCCTGTTTTCGCCTCATTAATTCGAAAATAAGTGGATAATTCCATCGGGCAGCGAACACCTTTGGGAATGTAGCAAAACGAACCGTCCGTAAAAACAGCCGAATTCAGTGTGGCATAGAAATTATCAGTTGAGGGAACAACTGTGCCAAAATATTTTTTCACCATTTCAGGGTGTTCCTGTACGGCCTCACTGAAAGAACAAAAAATAATTCCCAATTCAGCAAGTGTTTCCTTGAAAGTAGTTTTTACCGAAACACTGTCAATCACCGCATCTACTGCTACTCCAGCCAACGCTTTTCGCTCTTCAAGCGGAATGCCAAGTTTTTCAAACGTGGCCAGAATTTCGGGGTCCACTTCATCCAAACTGTCATATTTTGCCTGCTGCTTGGGCGCTGCATAATAATATACGTCCTGAAAATCAATTTCAGGATAGCTGAGATGTGGCCAATGACGAGGCTCTTTCATTTTTTGCCAGTGGTGAAACGCGTTCAACCGCAATTCAAGCATCCATTCAGGCTCGTTTTTCTTTTCGGAAATGAGGCGAATAATATCTTCATTTAACCCCATTGGGGCTTTTTCCGACTCAATATCCGAACTCCAACCGTGTTCATATTCACGGGTGGTAACTTCCTGCAATATTTGTTCTTCCGTATAAGCCATTTTAAATTGAAAAACTTTCCCCGCAACCGCAAGTACGATTGGCATTGGGGTTGATAAACACAAATCCCTTTCCGTTAAGGCCACCACTGAAATCCAACGTAGTTCCGATTAAGTACAGAAAACTCTTTTTATCCACTACTACTTTTATCCCGTTATCCTCGAATTCCTTATCGTCATCTTTTAATTCCGAATCGAAATCCAAATCATACATCAGCCCCGAACAACCACCGCCTTTCACACCTACGCGGATGAAAGTACCTTGCTTGTTGTTGTGCATCAAGCGAATAGCTTCTGTTTTTGCATTATCTGAAACTTTAATCATAGCTCAATTTATTTCTTTATACGCTCTTATATTTATTTAGATTCATTCTAAATAACGAAAATAAAGGATACAAATTTACCTAAAAATTTCGAATACTGAAAAAACACGAACTTTCGAATAAAAAAAACCTCCGTTTTCTCGGCAAATATTCATTTGTAAATTAAAAATAACTAGCAATTCGTATATCGTTAATCTTACTTTTGCCTTTCTCTTTTTTTTCTAAAAAATGGCAGACTCCATAAAACGAACTGAACTTAGCGAATTGGGCGAATTCGGGTTCATCAAACGGTTGACCCAGAAGATTAAACTTGGAAATACAAGCTCTGTCACAGGTATTGGCGATGACGCTGCAGTGCTTGATTATAAAGAGAAACAAGTTGTTATTACTACTGATATGCTTGTGGAAGGAGTCCATTTAGATTTAACATATGCTCCTTTAAAACACATTGGCTATAAGGCAGCATCAGTAAATTTTTCCGATATCTACGCGATGAATGCCCACCCAAAGCAAATTCTGGTTTCTATTGCTGTTTCCAACCGCTTTTCGGTAGAAGCCTTGGAAGAAGTTTACGAAGGAATTGTATTGGCTTGTAACACACATCAAGTAGATTTGGTAGGTGGGGACACTACATCTTCCCTTTCAGGATTGGTGATTAGCATCACAGCAGTTGGCGAAGCAGAAAAAGATGAAATTGTTTACCGTAGTGGCGCAGAAGAGCACGATTTGCTGTGTGTTTCAGGTGATTTGGGCGCGGCTTATTTAGGGTTACAAATCCTCGAAAGAGAAAAACAGATTTTCAAGGATAACCCAAAAATTCAGCCTGACTTGGAAGGGTACGATTACATTCTCGAAAGACAACTAAAACCCGAAGCAAGAAAAGACATCATTCAATTGCTTAAGGAATTTAACATTAAACCCTCTTCAATGATTGACATTTCTGATGGGCTGGCATCGGAAGCGATTCATATTTGCCAATCTTCCAATGTTGGCTGTTCCATTTACGAAGAAAAAATACCGATTGACCCAACTGCCATCAACACAGCAAATAAATTGAATTTAGACCCTACCATGTGCGCATTGAGTGGTGGTGAAGATTACGAGTTGCTTTTCACAATAAAGCAACCCGATTTCGAAAAGATAAAAGATAATCCACACTTTTCGGTAATTGGGCATATTACTGATAAAAATGCCGGGGCACAGCTCATTTCAAAAGGCGGGCATCAAACTGAACTCACCGCACAGGGATGGGATGCGTTTTTGACAAAAGAAAAAGAATAGCCGTTCACTTCTGAAATCCTGCCGCTCGCTAGTTCAGCAATTCCGGTAAATCATTTTAGGTTGACTTTCAGCCCCTTAAGCTCGTAACTTCATGCAGCAACCCTAAAAATCACTGCCATGAAAAAATGCTGCTTTTTGCTTTTTCTCGCAATCCCACCCAATTCATTCGCAATTACAAACAACAACTCAGGTTCAGATAAAACAACGCCTTCGTTACCGTCAGTCACAGCGGGCTGCGCACCGGCTACCGCAGCCACACAGTTGGACATCAACAACATTCGAGCGCTCATAATGACCGGTGGCGACATGTGGTGGGATTTGCAAAGTTCGCCCCATTATGAAGTGCCTAAAGGCTCAGGAAAAAACGCCTTGTTTTCAGGTGCGCTTTGGCTCGGTGGCGTGGATGTGAGCAACCAGCTAAAAGTTGCTGCACAACGTTACCGCAGCAACGGAAACGACTTTTGGCCAGGGCCATTGAGCACAGTCAATTTCGAAATTGATGCAGGGACCTGCGTTGAATACGACCGCCATTATCGAACTTATCGCCATGAAATTGCTGAGTTTGCTGCATGGTATAATTGTAAGGAAGACCCCAACTGTAATGCTGCGATTATTTTCCCCAATTATCAAATTCCTCAAATTATTCTTGAATGGCCTGCACACGGCAGGAATTACGCGCCCTATGACGAAGATTTTTACCTCGCACCATTTTACGACAGAGAAGGTGACGGCATTTACAACCCGCTCCATGGTGATTATCCCGGCTATGATTTAGGCGGTTCTGTACCGTGCAATACCTCCAAAATTGACCACATCTATGGCGACCAAAACCTGTGGTGGATTTTTAATGATAAAGGAAACATTCACACCGAAAGCGGAGCACAAGCCATCGGCATGGAAATTCGTGCACAAGCATTTGCATTTGCCACCAATGATGAAGTAAACAACATGACTTTTTACAATTTTGAGCTGGTCAACCGCTCAACATACACGTTAAAAGACACTTATTTCGGAATATTTGTAGATGCCGACCTCGGCTGCTATGAAGATGATTACGTGGGCTGCGATGTGATGCGCGGACTGGGCTATTGCTACAACGGAGACGCTTTTGATGAAGATTGTGGAGGAGCAAACGGGTATGGCCAGCAGCCGCCAGCCATTGGAGTGGATTTTTTTCAAGGCCCTTTTCAGGATGCGGACGGGATAGACAATCAGGTAGGCATTGGCAAAAACGAAGCACTCAACGGGGTAGGTTATGGTGATGGCATACCTGATAATGAACGTTTTGGTATGAGAAGGTTTATCTATTTTAATCGAATTGGCTCTGACGAAACTACTGACCCGGAAACAGGCACCGAATATTACAATTACCTTAGAGGGATGTGGGCCAACGGTACAAAAATGACTTATGGAGGAACCGGTTATTCAACAAGTGCGTCCAGCATTCATGCTGATTTCATGTTCCCCGATAATACCGACCCTTTTGGCTGGGGAACGGGAGGTGTTCCGCAACCAGCATGGAGCGATGGTGGTAATGCACCTGGCGATCGCAGGTTCTTGCAATCAGCAGGGCCGTTTACACTAACTCCCGGTGCAGTGAATAATATTACAGTTGGCGTAGTATGGGCCGAAGCGTCCTCAGGTGGTCCATGGGCATCGGTTCAAGCATTGCGCAAAGCCGATGACAAAACGCAGGCCATGTTCGACAATTGCTTCAAAGTGCTCGATGGCCCCGATGCACCCAAACTTTCACTACAGGAATTGAACAAGGAAATCATTCTTTACATTTCTAATCCAAAAACATCCAACAATTACAATGAAGAATACGTTGGAATTGACCCCTTTTTGATTCCTCCTGATTCTGTTGACACAAATAATAATGGCATCAACGATATCGATTTGACGGAAGAAGAAAAAATTCAATTCTCTTCCTATTATTTTCARGGTTATCAAATATWTCAAGTCAAGGACAAAACCATTTCTGCAGCAGATTTGCACAATCCKGACAAAGCACGACTCGTGGCACAATGCGATKTAAAAGATGGYATTGAACAAATCGTYAACTTTTATGAAGATGATGAATTGGGCGCATTGATTCCAATGCTTGAGGTGGACGGAGCAGACAAAGGYATTTTCCACTCTTTCAGGATTCTGGAAGATAAATTCGCCAYAGGCRACAAGCGCTTGGTGAACCACAAGACCTATTATTACATGGCYATTGCTTATGCCTACAACTTTTCGCCATACAGCRCTTTCGATCCYATGACGGATGGAGACAATGCWCCTTCCAAACAAAAGCGCCCCTACCTTGCCAGCAGGAAATCGGTTACAGGAAGCATCAAAGTTTACAGCGCTATTCCACACATTCCTCAACCCGAAGCACACGGCACGTACCAAAACGCACAGTATGGAGATGGGGTTGAGCTTACCCGCATCGAAGGACAGGGTAATGGCGGCCAAGTATTGAATTTCACACAGAAAACAATAAATAAAATCATGTCCGGCCCACCATGGGAATCGACAAATCCAACTTACAAAGCAGGCGAAGGACCTCTTACAATTAAGGTAGTTGACCCGTTAAACGTCCCTCCRGGTGATTTCACAATTCAATTCAAAGATTCGGAAACATTTTTCGATTTGAAAGATGCTACTTGGGAAATGTGGATGRACTYCGARCCCGRCAATGTYATTTCATCYGACAAAACCATTGCMATTGGCAACGAGCAAGTCTTAATTGATTGGGGTATTTCCRTTACCGCTGAACAATCMATTAAYACTACTGTTTGGGAAGACAATCCARMRAGTTACKCCAMYGYTTTTCTTCAGGCAACCATGACTTTCGCAGATGAGGAAAAACAATGGCTCACTGGTATTCCYAATATGGATGGCTTCACGCAACAAAATTGGATTCGCAGTGGCAAACATGAAGCATCCGACAACGAAGACSCYACCTATGACGATAATTACTCAAGCAATATTCCAAATACAAGCCCMMCTATAAGGAATTTTTCWGACCCCGAAGAAATTTGGGAAACCGTGCTTGGGGGYACYTGGGCTCCWTACAAATTGRCCGCTTTGAATCATCACGGGCCGGCAATCAATCAATTGGCCTTAAATTTCAACAGAATGGATTATTTGCAAAGCATTGATATTGTRYTAACGACTGACAAGTCCAAATGGACACGCTGTCCTGTGATTGAAATGCAGGAGGACCCAAAATTAGCCGAAGATGATGCGCTAAAAGGGCTGCTTAGAAGTAGTCAATCAGTTGACAAAGAAGGAAATGCCGATGGAACAGGAATGGGAATGAGCTGGTTTCCCGGCTATGCTATTTGTTTAGAAACTGGTGAGCGGCTTAATATGGCTTTTGGCGAAGACTCGTGGTTACAAAAAGAAAACGGACGCGACATGCTTTGGAACCCAACCACCAACATTTTTGAAGGAATGTTTGATGACATTCGCTTTGGCGGAAAGCACTACATTTTTGTTTTTAGGAATAACATTGTAGAGGAAGAAGAAGGCAGTTCTTCAGGTCCTGCAAATCCAGACAATCGCATGCCGGCTTATGACGAAGGTCAGTTTGCACACAATATTTTGAGCGCTGCAAACAATCCGGTTGATGCACGAAATGTCTGGCGCGCTGCCATGTGGGTGGGTTTGCCACTTTTGGCGGAAAGTCATCAGCTACTCGAAACMGAAGTAACCATCAGCATTCGCGTAACAAAGCCTTATGAAGGATATGGAACAAGCGACTACCTCAACCCAGGCGATGCGCTAAGCATCGGAAAGGTATATTTTGTGGACAAAGGCCCCATTGAGCACAGTGGAATTACTTACAATCGAGGTGAATACTTCACGGCTGAAAGCACCACCTTTACAGCAACAGGGCTGGATTTGGTTGGTAATTTAATGACAACCATTAATGCTGGCAATCCGATGTATACTTTCAGCACGCATGATTTGGCGGTTACTACCGAATCGCACAATGATGCGGTGGATGCGTTGGACTTAATCAATGTAGTTCCAAATCCCTATTACGCCTACTCGCAATACGAAACCGACAAGTTGGACAACCGAATCAAAATCACCAACCTRCCGCAAACATGCACAGTGAGCATTTACACAACAGGCGGGATTTTAGTACGAAAAATTGAAAAGGACGACCCCACCATCACTTCAGTGGATTGGGATTTGAAAAACCATGCCCGTATTCCTATTTCGAGCGGCATCTACATTATACATGTGGAAGTGCCAGATGTGGGAGAAAAAATATTGAAATGGTTTGGGATGCTACGTCCGGTGGATTTGGATGCGTTTTAATTTTAAAAATTAATAATTCGACATGAAAAACTTTTTCATAGCACTGCTGATTTTTCGAAAGAAATTATTGCGTTGAGCTTGTATCCCAACCCCAACGATGGAAATTTTGAATTGCGATTTACAATTTGAAAAAGCAGAAATTGTCGTTTATAACGTCCTTGGAAAAAACGTTTATCAATCAACAATAACCAAGAACCAATTGGTAATAGATATTTCCGATCAGCCCAATGGCATTTACTTTGTGAGAATTGCTGTTGGTAATATCTTTCACACCCGAAAATTCATCAAACAATAGTTTTTTTCGGGTTTTTCATCCCTCTTTTTTCAATATTCAGATGATATACTTTCCGGTTCGTCCAATAATTGCTGTTTTTCGTATCAATAATCTATACTCTTACGTTCAACCTAAGTACAATCATGTTTCAAATGGAAAAGCTGAAAGAAAAAAATATAGCGCATCAAAAACAAAAAAACACGCCCGAACTGGACTTAATGCATCAAGCAAACCAGTTGATTTTTAACTACACTCCTGTCAACAGCAGTTCAATTTTTGACATTTGCGACATAAATGGAACGGTGTTATTGACTGGAAAAGTTGACGCCTCCGGAGTTACTTCTGTTCCAACTGATTTTCTCCCAAAAGACAACTATTGCCTTTGCATCATTGATGGTGAAACCCTGCTCAAACACCCAGTCGAAATTACTTAAAACACTTTTTCGAAAACCCATCAATTTCATTTAAGCATTTTTCCTTCGCCTCAATAAACCCCATGTGGCCACAGTTTTCGATAACCAACGGCTGAATTTTATCTGATAACTTGAGTAATGGCTTCATTACTTCAAAGTCCATCACAGGATCTTGCTCTCCCAAAATGTATAATACTGGGCAAGGAGAGTTTTTAAGAATATGACTTCTGTCTTTTCGTTTCACCATTCCCCATATTGAATTGATAGTGCCTTTTTGGGTCATGGCTAATGCTGCCTGCCTGATTTTTTCTGCTTGTTTGCCAAATTTCTTAAAATTTTCTGGAGCAAACAGATTCGGAATCATTTCATTGATGAGTAGAGCAGGATTGTGTTTTATGACCCTTATTGCCATTTTCCGGTCCTTTTTTCTTTCATCAGAATCGGGAAAAGAATGTGAATGAAACAGGCAAAACCCGCTCAAGTATTCAGGATTATTTTCAGCAAACGCCAGCGCAACGTAACCTCCCATCGAATGCCCAATGAGTACACATTTCTTGATTTTCAATTCATCCAAAACTACTCTCACGCAATCGGCCATTAACTCAATAGAATGCTCATTGCCAATGTTGCCGCTTTTCCCATGCCCGGGCAAATCAATACAAACTACACGGAATTTTTCGGAAAGTTTGTCGGAATAGTCATCCCAGATTTCGAGTGATTCGAGAAACCCATGAAGGAAAACTATACAACTCCCGCTCCCTTTATCGGTAAAATGGATGTTTTTAGAATGAGCCTGAGATACTTTTGATGTCATTTCGAGCGCAGCGAGAAATCAGCCTACAGCAACTTCAGCATTCATCAACTCCTCAATCTCTTCTACCTCAATTGGGATGTTTTTCATCAAATCAATCGGTTCGCCATCGGTTACCAACAGGTCGTTTTCTAACCGAATTCCGAGATTTTCTTCGCGGATGTAAATTCCGGGTTCACAGGTGAACACCATACCGGCCTTCATTTTGTAATCCCAGAAGCCTACATCATGCACGTCTAATCCGAGATAATGTGAAGTGCCATGCATGAAATATCTTTTATATGCGAGGTTTGCTGGGTCTTGGTTTTGAATGTCAGCTTTGTCAAGTARYCCCAAACCGACCARTTCGCTCTCCATCAATTTRCCTACCTCYTTGTGATATTTATGACCTTCRRTGCTAATTTCAGGACCACGGTAATTATCGAGAATTGTACCGGGCCGCAGCATTTGTGCTGTTTCTTTCATCACACGCAAAACGGCATTATACACGTCTTTTTGCCGTTGTGTAAAACGCCCGCTAACAGGAATACTGCGAGTCATGTCAGATGCGTAATTGGCGTATTCTGCYCCGAARTCCATNAGCAGYACATCGCCATCTTTACATTCTTTGTTATTTTCWACATAATGTAAAACACAGGCATTGAATCCCGATGCAATAATCGGCTCGTAAGCRTGCCCCCGAGAGCAGTTGACCAAAAATTCGTGTGTGATTTCTGCTTCAATTTCGTGTTCCATCACRCCYGGATTGACAAARTTAAGCACGCGCCTAAATGCTTTTTCTGTGATGTTGCAAGCGTGTTGAATAAGTTGAATCTCAATGTCGGTTTTGATTGCACGCAACTCGTGCATAATGAGCGCGCTTTTTTCAAAATTATCAATGCCACATTTTTCTTTACACCACCTTATAAATCGCACATCTCGGGTTTCTACTTCTGCTCTTGCCCTGAGGTGCTCATTGCTATTGAGATAAATATTGTCGGCCTCCTTTATCAGTTGAGTGAAAATTTCTTCAAATTCTTCACGCCAGTAAACGGTCCTAATACCTGAGACCTGATGCGCCTCATTTTTGTTCAGCTTTGCCCCTTCCCAAATGGCAATTTCTTTGCTGGTTTCTTTCAAAAAAAGAATTTCTCTTTGATTTTCATTACGGCAATCGGGAAAAATCACCAAAATACTTTCTTCTTGGTCAACRCCAGAAAGCCAAAACAAATCATTGTTTTGCCTGAAAGGCATGGTGCCATCGGCATTAGTAGGCATGATATCATTCGAATTGAAAACTGCCAATGAATTAGGCTTCAACTTTTGGACAAACTTCTGCCGRTTTCCGATAAAGAGCTGGTTGTTGATTGTTTCGTATCTCATTTTGAATGTGGGATGATRTCACGCAAAGTTCGCAAAGTAAGCGTAAAGAAAAAAGATTTAATGGATGGTTATTACAGAAAGCAGGCTGCTTTATTTCTTTTTCCGCTTTCTTCTAACGGCCTCCCAAATACGCCCGATGGGGTCATAGTAGCGGTCAACCACGCGCTCTTTCAGAGGRATTATGCCATTGTCTGTGATGTTTATATKCTCAGGACAYACTTCAGTACAGCAACGAGTGATGTTGCACATGCCTGAMCCGTATTCTTTTTTTATTTCGGGGATTCGGTCTACTGTATCGAGCGGGTGCATGTCGAGCGAGGCGAGGCGAATCATAAARCGTGGACCAACAAACTTATCCTTTCGGTCGTGATCACGCAAAACGTGGCAAACATTCTGACACAAATAACACTCAATGCACTTKCGGAATTCYTGCACACGGTCAACATCTTCTTGCGACATSCGATAGCCCTTTTCGTCYTTTTTGCTTTTGTCAGGTGTAAAAGGAGTAATTTTCTGGTTTTGCTCATAGTTCCACGAAACATCCGGAACCAAATCTCTTATGATAGGAAATGACTTTATGGATGTTATGGTAATGATGTCGATTCCTTCGTATTCGTTCATCCTCGTCATGCACGCGAGCTTGGGCATTCCATTAATTTCCATGCTGCATGAGCCACATTTTCCGGCTTTGCAATTCCAGCGGCAGGCAAGGTCGTTGGCCTGATCTGCCTGAATACGATGAATCACATCAAGCACCACCATGCCTTCTGTCACCTCACAATCATAGTCAACAAGTTGGCCTTGGGTGTCATCCCCTCTGTAAATTCTAAATTTTCTTTTCGCCATTTGGTAGTTTTTTATGCAGTTACTCCTGTTTCGGCAGCAACTTCAGCTTCCAACTCCTCTAATTCCAAACGAGCAATTCTTTCCAGTTCCGGTTCCGGTTTTGGCCTTTCTACTTTCTCTACCTGCATGTTGCCATCAGCACCTTTGGAAAGTATAATATTGTATTTGAACCATTCCTCTTGTTCTCCGGGGAAATCCTCTCGGGTATGAGCTCCACGACTTTCTTCACGCATGTGAGCAGCGCGGGCAACGGCCTCTGAGGTAATCAATAGATTCCTCATTCCAAGTGCTTCGTGCCACCCAGGATTGAATTGGCTTGCGCCTGGCGCTTTTATTTCTTTGTAATCGGATTTCAGTTTTTCAAGATTAGCGATGCCGGTTTCCAAGTCTGCTTTATTGCGGATGATGCTCACGTTTTTCTGCATATTGTCTTGTAATTCTTCGTGCAGTAAATAGGGGTTTTTGCCGCTTTCTCGATTCAAAATATTTGTTGCATTTCGGATAATGCGAGTGATGTCTTCTTCATTCACCGCAGGCATTGCATTCAATTTTTTGGCATAATCTGAAGCGCCTTTGCCCGAAAGGTCTCCAAAAACCAACAGATCGGAAAGTGAATTGCCACCCAAACGGTTCGCTCCATGCATTCCAGCAGCACATTCGCCACAGGCAAAAAGCCCCGGCAAATTTGACATGGTTGTATCTGCATTAACCTGAATGCCCCCCATAAAATAATGACAAGTTGGGCCAACCTCCATCGGTTCTTTTGTAATGTCCAATTCCGCCAACACCTTGAATTGATGGTACATGGAGGGTAATTTTCGCTTAATATCTTCCTCAGCTCTTTGGGTAGCGATATCAAGGTATGCTCCGCCATGTTTTGAGCCTCTCCCAGCTTTTACCTCTGCATTGATAGCGCGGGCAACTACATCACGAGTGAGCAACTCAGGAGGACGTCTTGCGTCCTTGTCACCAGCCAGCCAACGAGCAGCTTCTTCCTCTGTATCCGCTGTTTCGCTGGCAAATTTTTCGGGAATATAATCGAACATGAAACGATTGCCTTCGCTGTTCTTTAAAATTCCGCCTTCACCACGAACTCCTTCGGTTACCAACGTTCCTTTCACCGAAGGTGGCCAAACCATACCGGTAGGATGAAATTGGTTAAATTCAATGTCCATCAATTTAGCTCCTGCTTCATATGCCATGGCATATCCATCACCGGTGTATTCCCACGAGTTGGAAGTTATTTCCCATGCTTTTCCTCCACCTCCAGTAGCAAAAATGATAGCTTTTGATCGAAAAATAATGAACTGTCCTGTTTCGCGGTACATGCAGACGATACCGGAAATGTTTCCTTCAGCATCTTTGAGCAAATCGAGTGCCGTACATTCCATGTGGATGTCAATTCCTTGATGGATGCCGTGATCCTGTAAAGCACGAATCATTTCCAATCCGGTTCGGTCACCAACATGTGCTAATCGAGGATAGCGATGGCCTCCAAAATTTCGTTGGTTGATGAGGCCGTCATGCGTTCTGTCGAAAACAGCGCCCCATTCCTCCAATTCACGAACACGGCTGGGAGCGTATTTTGCATGGAGTTCAGCCATGCGCCACACATTGAGGAATTTTCCTCCGCGCATTGTATCACGAAAATGAATTTTCCAATGGTCTCGTTGGTCAACGTTAGCCAGCGCTGCAGCCATTCCTCCTTCTGCCATAACCGTGTGTGCCTTGCCCAGCAGTGACTTACAAACCAAACCAACTCTAACTCCTTCCTTCGATGCAGAAATTGCAGCACTCAAGCCGGCACCACCTGCCCCAACAATTAGCACATCGTGCTCAACGGTTTTTATTTCTGAAGTGTCTATTGCCATTTTACCATGTGTTTAAATCTGTAATCACTCCCATAGAAACCAAGCGGATATATAAGTCAGCAACCATTATCCAAATCATGCTTATCCATGCAAATTTTTCATGACGCTCATTCAGCCATGTAACTAATTTCCAATTGCTGTGCGCTCTTTTTGCTCCCATGCTGCAAGAATAGCAGTCTAATCTTCCACCAATGAGGTGCCTAACGGAATGACAGCCAAAGGTATAGGCGCCCAGCAATATCGCGTTGCCGAGAATCAAAATTGTGCCAACTCCAATGCCAAGTTTGCCATTATTAAAAAATGCAAGAAAGGCATCATAGAAGAAGATGAAGATGTAAATAATCGCAAAGTACATTGCGTAACGGTGTAGGTTTTGAACGACCATCAATCCGGTTTCCCCAACGTATCCCTTACTGCCTTTTCTGGGTAAAGCACCAACCGCACATGCCGGAGGAGTTCCGGTGAATGCTCTGTAATAAGCTTTCCGATAATAATAACAGGTGAAGCGAAAAACACCCGGTATTGCCAAGATCAATAACGATGGCGAAGGAGGTATCCATGAAGGCCACCATTGTGGCCAGGGACCGAAGATGGCATGCTCAATTGGAGCTGCTCCTGCAACACCTTCTTTGATAAAGAAAAGCGGGGAATAGAACGGGGCAAGATATCCTCCAAAACCCGTGTCTGCAATGCTAAACCAATAATAGTCAGCTTGAAGTGCTGACCAGGTTCCGTAGATTAAAAACCCTCCTAAACCTATCAAAACCGTTATTGGGTAAGCGCGCCAGCTATCTGTTCTCAGTGTTTCGAAAAACCCATTCTTTTGAATCTTCTCTATTGTCACTGTTGCCATAATTCTTGTTTATTCAGAAGTAATTTGTACAGATGCCAAAAGTAGTAACTGTATGGTAAAGGACAAATTTTTTTACAATTGATACCAACAAAAAAGCCCTCTTGTTCAGAGAGCTTTTTGTTTTGGAAAACTTTCCTTTCCGCCTCGTTCTGCTACTTATCGTCTTCTCTTCAGCTGTTTAAAAAACCATTTCGCCATGAAAAAATTCAGCTTTTCTCACATTTAATTCTGAAAGTAAGTTTTCCTCATTCATATATTCGTAAATTCCTTTTTCTATTTCGAGCATTTTGTGCTGTTGTGCTTTGTTTTGGGTAAGTAAAATCACCTCTGATTTGGAAAATGAGATTTTTATCAATTTAAGCTTTTCATCTGAAACATTTTCACTTAAAATAATTGCTTGCGGATGTTGATTTTTGGCTGCCAGTATTGCATCTTCATTTTGAAAAATCCGCAAATTCAGCCCTTTCCACGAAAAAACATCGGCCAACTGTTTTTTAAGTGTTCCCAAAGTATTTTCTGTTAAAAAAATAGTTACGCGGTAATTCATCAATTACTTAATATGAAATACAAATTTACGTGTACTATGCTTTCCCTGCGCCAACTTTTAGATTAACTGCTGGTTTTTTTAGACCAACTTGCTGCTGGCACAACTCGCTGATTTTTAGCTTATTTAGTTTTTCAAAACAGCCAACCATTCACGAGCGACCTGTCTGCCTGCTTGGATGAGGGGATAAAGCAGCTTTTTATCTTGTTTTATTCTGTTGTACTTTCGTGCTTCTCTTTTCTGCAAAATGGCCACTTATCCCGGAGACATCCATTCCAAACTGCCCAATACAGGCACCACTATTTTTACTGTAATGAGCGGGCTTGCTAATGAAGTAGGCGCTATTAACCTTTCGCAGGGATTTCCTGATTTTGAGTCATCACCCAAACTGATTGAATTGGTCAATCATTACATGAAAAAGGGCTACAATCAATACGCACCTATGCAAGGAATTTTGCCTTTGCGGGAAAGGATTACTGAAAAAATGGAAACCCTGTATTCGGTAAAATACCATCCTGAAAAAGAAATCTGCATCACTCCCGGGGCGACCTATGCTATTTTCACTGCCATCACTTCACTGATAAAGGAAGGCGATGAAGTAATTATTTTCACTCCTGCCTATGATTGCTACGCTCCAGCAGTAGAAATTAATGGAGGTATGCCAGTGTATATTCAACTCAAGCCACCCCATTACACCATTGATTGGGGTGAAGTAAAGAAGATGCTTTCGCGCAAAACGCGAATGATTATTCTCAACACCCCGCAAAACCCAACCGGAACCATCCTTTCTGCTCAAGACATGGAAAAACTGGAACAACTCGTTAAAAACAGTAACATTGTGGTGCTGAGCGATGAGGTTTATGAGCATATTTTGTTTGATGATTATGAACACCAAAGCGTAGCGCGTTTCCCAGAGCTGGTTAACCGAAGCATTATTGTTTTTTCTTTTGGGAAAACATTTCACAATACGGGCTGGAAAATGGGCTACTGCCTTGCGCCTGAAAACCTAATGGCGGAATTCTGTAAAGTACACCAATTCAACGTGTTCACTTGTAACACGCCCATCCAATATGCACTGGCAGATTTTATGGCTAATGAAGAAAATTACTTGCGCATTAATGAGATGTACGAGCAAAAGCGTGACTTCTTTAATAACATTGTGAAAGATAGTCGGTTTATTTTGCGCCCATCGGCAGGAACGTATTTCCAATTGCTCGATTACAGCGAAATCACCGATGAAAAAGATACCGAATACGCCATTCGGTTGACGAAAGAAAAAGGCGTTGCTTCCATACCGCTGTCAGTGTTTTACAACAAAAAAGTGGACAACAACATGCTGCGCTTTTGCTTTGCTAAAACGGAAGAAACACTGGAGAAAGCGGGAGAAGTTTTATGCAAAATTTAACTGTCACGATCATCCAAACCCCACTGCACTGGGAAAGCATTGACCAAAATTTGGAAATGTTTTCCATAAAACTGGCGCAAATTACCGAACAGACCAATCTCATTGTACTTCCCGAAATGTTTACTACAGGCTTTTCGATGAACTCCGAAAAATTGGCTGAAGGCATGGAAGGTAAATCAATGCAATGGATAGCCGAAAAAGCGAAAGAAAAAAACTGCGTAATTACAGGGAGCTTAATCATAAAAGAAAACGGCTATTATTACAACCGGCTGATTTGGATGCGCTCTGACGGCACTTACGAAGCTTACGACAAACGCCACCTCTTCCGCTTTGCCAACGAAAACGATCACTACTCAGCGGGGGAGAAGCGACTGATTGTTGATCTCAATGGATGGAAAATATGCCCGTTAATTTGCTATGACTTGCGGTTTCCTGTTTGGTCACGCAATGTTGACCTCATCCCTCAACTTCCTCACCTGAAAACAAAAGAGGAGGAGCAAAGGCGCAGTGCATATGACTGCCTGCTTTACATTGCCAACTGGCCCGAACCAAGAAGAACGGCATGGCAAACGCTTTTGCAAGCTCGCGCCCACGAAAACCAGTGTTATGTGATTGGCGTGAATCGCATTGGCAAAGATGGAAACGGAATCAGCTATTCCGGTGATTCAGCTGTGATTGATGCTAAGGGTAACGTCATTTCCAAAACAAAAACGTGCGAAGAAAGTATCGAAACTGTTGAATTAAATTGGCGAAAACTCGAGGATTTTCGAAAGAAATTCCCCGTTGGGTTAGATGCTGATGAATTTGAGCTTAAATAAACTATCTGCGTCATTTCGAGCACAGTGAATTATCCCGAAACACATAAAATAGATTCCTCATTTTCGTTCATGATGACAATTGCAAGTCACTCTACCTTCCACTCAATTTCACTTTCAAAACTCTTTCTGATTTCTAACTTTCCTGAGTAATAAATCACTCTTTCAGGCTGTTTTTCGGGATAGTTGCCGGTGTCCCATTTACTGTTGGTGTTACGGTCGTAAATCAGCTTTATCTTGTATTTTTCAGGGTTAAGATGCTTGTATCTCAAAGTATCTGCACTACTAATAAAATCTTCACGCAACACTTTTTCTTTCTCATCCATTAATTGAACAATGTATTGGCTTTCTGTTTCCCGGATGTTAATTTTCAAATCTAAGTTYCCGTAATCATCCCARCTTTTAGTCTTGAAATTCAGTTTCAACGTATCGTTTCGCATATCAAAAATATCGCTTAAAGTCCCCGCAGGAATGAGCAACGAATATGTTGTTTCTTCTTTCCATTCATAGTTTATGAAATATTTTCGCATCGCTGGATCATCGGATGTGAATTCAAATTGCACTACCGTAGAATCTTCCGTCAAAACAAATTTCGACACCTCGTAATTTTTCAACGGATGCGAAGTTTCAATCAGCAACTTTTTGTATAAATCAAATTTTGGAAACGCGTTGGTTTTCACTGTGAGCTTTATTTCCTGCACACCTCGTTTTTTGTCCTTCTTCTTTTCTGACGCTTCCTCAGAAGGCTTTTCTGGCAATTTAATTCCAAAAGTATCAAGTATTTCCCCGTTGTCCCACACCTGTAATTTGAGTGAGTCCAGCCCTTCGGCACCCGTGAGCCAGTAAATCAGTGTATCTTTATTTTGTAATAACTCCTTAATGAACCACGGCTTTTTGGAACTGAAATTGAGCGCTTCAACTTTTGCATTTTTTGTCGCGCGGTTGAATACAAAAACGAGTTTTCCATACTGCTCAGCCATAGCCGATTTGATGTACTGCTTTTCCACATCTTCTTGAAAAAGATGCACTATTAAGTCCACTGTGTCAACAGGAAAAATAGCGGAATCGAGAAAGGCTATTTCTTCATTAGGAAGGTCGAAAAGATAGTTTGCATTGGCATCTTTCAACACAAACAATTTGTATTTTCCTGTCTTGATATGGCCAATGGAAAAGCTCCCTCCCTTCTTCGTTTTGGCCAAATAAACTGGTGTTTTTTTCATCGGCACCGAGTCGTTCAATTCATCATAAAGCATCACCCACATATCTTCTTCGGGACTGAGGTCAAAAGCATCCTTCACAATACCGTGGATGCTGAGCGAGTCCAAAAAATCGCCTGTAGAAAAGACAAACACGTTGCTATCGAGCGGGTTGTTTTCAGTAATGTCCGCCACGCCATTGCCAAAGTTAAAGTTGTAAGTGGTGTTGGGGCGAAGTTCTTCTTTGATGCTTATGATCATCGTTTTGCCGCTCAGGCGGATTTCGGGCGGCTCTGCTAAGTGAGGGGAAATGATGAGTTGTTGCTGGATATTGCGCAACTGCACAAACTCATCAAAGGTTATTTTGATTTTATCTTCAGCAAAGTTGTTGGAAAAGTTCTGCGGCTCACTTTTTACGATTTTAGGAGGTGTTTTGTCTTTCGGCCCGCCAGACGGGGGCACTTGCTGGGCGCAAGAGAATAGGTATAAAGTATAAGGTATAAGGTATAAGGTGCGAAGAGTTGAGCTTGAAATGCAAAATAAATTCGATATTCGATATTCAATATTCATTATGCGACATTCAATTTTTGCTGGATAATTTCAACAACTTGCTGCAGGTATTTTTCATCGGTTTCATCGAAAGCAGCCAGTTGATTGCTGTCCACATCCAAAATCCATTCCACTTCTCCTTCTTTTCCGAAAATAGGCAAAACAATTTCTGATTTTGACTCGCTGCTGCAAGCAATGTGTCCTTCAAACTGTTCGACATCAGCAATAATAATTGCTTTTTTTTCTTGCCACGCTGTTCCACAAACGCCCTTTCCGAAAGGAATTCGCGTACATGCTACAGGCCCTTGAAACGGCCCCAGAACCAATTCATTCCCTTCTGCTCTATAACATCCCACCCAAAGAAAATCGAGCCCGAATTTTAGCGCAGCCATATTATTTGAAATGACCGCAATCAAATCATTTTCACCTTCAGACAACGCTTTGATTTGCGGAACTAACTGCTGATAGCGTTCTTCTTTGGTAGCGGTTTTGGAAACAGTGATTTCTTCGGTCATTGCAAAAAATAAAGCAGCAAAGATAAAGAGATTCTTCGCTGAGTTTATGCTGAACAAAGTGAATGTGCTTAGAATAGCAACTACTGGGTATAGGCAAGCGTAGCAATGCTCACCTTCGAACTGGGAATTGTGAGTAAGGCATTGGCGCTTGCTTCCAAAGTGGAGCCGGTAGTAACCACATCGTCCACCAGCAGCAGGTTTTTTCCTTCAAGTTTTTCGGTGTTTTTCACCTTGAAAACGGACTCGACATTGCGCCACCGCTCGAAATGGGACTTTTTTGTTTGAGTTGAGTTTGCCGTTGCTCGATAAAGCACATCGGTTTTGGTTTCTTTTTCCATAATTTCTGAAATACCGTTAGCAATAAGTTCGCTTTGGTTGTAACCACGCTTACGCAGTTTTTTGGGATGCAAAGGCACCGGGATGATGTATTCAACACCTTCATAATCTTTCGATTCTTTCAGTTCACTGCCAAACATTTTACCTATTACTATCCCAATTTCCTTCACCCCTTTGTATTTCAATTGATGAATAAGACGCTGCACTTTGCTTCCTTTATTATAAAAGTAATAAGAAGTGGCAGCCTCTACATTCACCCTACCCCAAAAAATGCGGCTGATGGGGTTATTGCGCTCTTTGTGAAAATTGGTGCGTGGTAGGTGGTACCGACAATACGTGCAAATGCTCTTTTCGCTTCTGTAAAGCGTTTTTCCGCACGAAAAACACAAGTGAGGGTATATCAACGCGATGAAATCTTCGAGCATATTAACATCAAAATGTTAAAGGGTGAAATAATTTCCTTCTCGCTTGTTCGTTCTCTTGCTATAATTTCGCAATAAATATAAGCAATATGACTGATAATCAACAAGAAAAGAAAGAAAAACGCAAATCGTTTGCTTGGCTGTACATTACATTGATTCTATTGCTGGCTGGAACGAGCGGATGGCTGGGCTGGCAATATGCCGAGCAGAAAAAAGCCATTGCCGAAGGGATAAAAGCCAATGAAATACTGGAAGGCGAACGCGACAAAGTGAAATCTGAATTGGAAGACATCATTGCACAATACGATAGTTTGATTGTTACCAACGGAGATTTGAGCGAAGAACTTCTGGCCAAAAAAACCGAAGCCGAAGAATTGCTCGGCAAAGTGAACGCCCACAAATACGAAGCGTTCAAATACAAGAAAGAGGCGGCTACACTTCGAAAAATCATGAAAAGTTATGTGCACACCATTGACTCGCTCAACACGGCCAACATCCATCTGAAAGAAGAAAAGAAAGCAGCTTTGGCAAAAATCGAAACGCAGCAAGAGCAGTACCAGCAATTAGAGCAGGTGAAGGAAGGGCTTGCCGACAAGGTGAAAATTGGCTCGCGACTGCAAACCAAAAACATTAGTGTCATTGCACAGCGGGTGAAAAAAAACACCATGCATCGCGAAACCACCAAAGCCGACAGAACGGATAAAATCAAGTGTTGCTTTACGCTGGAAAAAAATGAAATTGCCAAATCGGGCAAAAAATTTGTTTACCTGCGCATCATTGCCCCCAATGCGAAGGTATTGCACGAAAACGAAGAAGACAAGTTCGACTTCAACGGCATTAACGGGCATTACAGTTTAAAGAAAGAAGTTGACTACCAAAACACCGAGCAGAATTTGTGCGTGTACTGGGAGGTTAGCGAACCGCTTATCCCGGGCGATTACATTGTGGAAGTATATGCTGATGAGGCAGACATTGGGAAGGTTACGCTTTCGCTGAAGTAAATTCTACAATAATTCTCCTTTCTTTGCATCATGCCCAACGCTACGCTGCTCATTGCTACTTCGCGCTATGCCATACGTTATGCCAACGGCAAAATTCACCATTTGCAAAGCGGCAAGGGGGTATATTTCGGGGTAACGAAAGCCAACGGCCACTATGTTTTCCTTGCACGCAACAAAAAGAAATTCACCTCACTGGAGTTTTTTGACGCGAATTTCCAATTCATCAAATCCCACCGCGTGGAAGACGTGGAAGATGGGCATCAACTGCGATTCATCAACGGCTATTTTTACATCGCTAACACAGGTAAAAATTGCATCACCAAAATTTCTGAAAATTTAAAAGAAAGAGAAGACCTGTTTTGGACAGATGCCGACAACGACAACCACGTCAATTCCATCAATTTCTGCAATGAGCATTTTTACATTGTTTGCCACCGCGATAAAGCAAACAAAGACAACGGACATGTATTGCAGCTCGCGGAAGATTTTTCACCGTTGAAAAAAATCTCTGTAGGAAAGCACCCACACGATATTGAATTTGAAGGCGAAATACTGTATTCCAACGATTCGAGGAACAGTAAATTGATAAAATTCGATTTACAAACAAGAAAGCGCACTGTTGCCAAGCTTTCTTCGGCCCACCTTCAGCGAGGCATTGCTATTGATAAAAGGCACCTTTTTATCGGGCTTTCAAAAGAGGCCAAAAGGCGGTTCAGACATTGGTTTATCCATTCCGGCTATGTTTTGAAATGTGATAAAAAAAAGCTGAAAATCATCGAAACCATCAAGCTGCCCCGTGTTGGGCAAGTGAATGATTTGATTTTGTCCTAATCGAATGGCCGTCATTAAAAAAAAGCGCGCACCTGCACCCCACCTGAGTGTATGATTTTTGATTCCTCTGATTTTCTGCCGTTGTAATTCAGTGAAAGTTGCAGGTTGTTGGCCAGTGTTCGCTGATAAGAAAGCGTCCATGTGTAATTTTGCCCGGGTTGCAACCCTTCGAGCATTTCAAACGCCAGCGAGGTATTTCCTGATGCTTCCGTGCCATCGGAGTTTTTGAAATCAATCAAAATATAATTGGCAGTGAACTGCAAACTGCCCTTGCCCACTGTGTTCCAGCGTATTTCCGAGCCTATTTTTTGATTTAGGGTGCTTTCTCCGCCCAGCGAATCGTGGTTTTGCTTTTCCATATATTCATATAATAAGGAAGCACGGAATTTCGTGCCAGGCTGGAAGGTCATTTTCGGCTCGACTTTTTGGTATGTGATGGAATAATCACGGGTGCTAAAGAAATCAGAGATGTTGGTTTTTTTCCCTTGTTCGCCTTTTAGATTCAGCATAAACTTTCGGGTCATGTTCCAGCGAATGTCACCTCCGGTAAATGTTTTTGTGCGCGATTCAAAGCCGTTGGTCAACAATGTTTTGCCTTGAATGTCCTGGTAATTGATGTTAACACCAAACTTCGGATCGGTGCGGTTAAAATAAAAAGTGTTTCGAAACGACTTGTTGAGTGATACGAGAAATGTATCTGAGATTTCTTGCAGAAAAGGATTATAGGCAGAGCCAATATCCTCATAATTTGTTTTTCTGTCAATACGAAAAGCCAATTGATTGGAAAAGCGTGAAACAAATTTTAAAAAACTCTTTTTGTTTCGCCAGATTGCTGAAGGATTGAGAAACAACGACTGGCTAAACTGGTTGGTGAACACTTTGACGAATTCGTTGGTGGGCGTGAATATTTTGATGTAATCACCTTTATCCGGAAGCAAAGGTTTGTTAATAATCTCAAATTCATCCAGTTGTTGAACCGAATCATTATTATAATCAATCCATTCCCAATTGCCCAGTCCGTCTCCGACAAACAGGAAACTAAACTCTTTTTTCAGTTCCAGCCCCGAACCGATCTCATAAAAAGATGTTGAGGTAATTGCCCCTTTGAACAAGCGCAAATTATATTCAAGTCGGTTTAATAATGTGTTGTCTGGCTTGTCATTAGTCAGTGTTTCATCTTCGATTTTCAACGTGCGGTAAGTGGTTTTGCCACGCAACTTGCTTTTCGGGTTCTTTAATAAATCAAAGCCAAAGGCAATACTTTCGCCAAAAGTTGCTTTCTGTAGTGAATTGTTTTGAGCTGCCTTGTCGGTGCGCTGGGTGTAACTCACCATAAATTTATTTTTGAACGTGTCAGGGCTCGTGATGAATGCTTCCCATTCCAGAAATTCATAGCTGTTGGCAAGCAGCGTGTCGGCAGCAACATTTTTGAATTGATTGTTCTCAAAATCATCCCGAATGCCGATGGTCAACCACTTGAATTTTCGCGCAATACGGGCTTTATTCCGAAGAAATTCAGAATTGTTTACCACGCCTTTCGACTGCATAAAACTGCCGATAAAATCCACATCAAATTTTTTGGTTTTGAAATTGGAAGTCAGTCGGTTTTTGTAGCCGTTGAATTCATTCTTTTCGGTAACGAAGGCATCAACCCCATAAGTGGCGAGATTGCCTACCCCTGCCTTCCGTAAACTCACACTGGCAGACGGAATATGCTGCGTTTCACCCAATTCCACATTTCTGATGTTCCAGTCACGGTCGAACTCTGCCGACCGAAACCATTCTATGTGAGAAAAGTTCTTTTCTAATTGTTCGTAGCCCACACCTGTTACTACTTGCAATGGTTTCTTTTCATCCGAACCTATTTTTGTTTTATTCACAAAATTGAATTTGACAGCATAACCAATATTGTCATCTACATCTTTTGAAGAAAATTTGTTAAGGTCGTTATTGCTCAGAGCGCTTTCGAATGAAAGCAGCGTATTTTCCGAAATTTTGTATTCACCACTCACTACGATCATCTGTTTTTGCTTGGGTGTGATGAGCGAAATCACCGGCTCGTAATTGCCCTGTGGCACGAGTTGTCCGTTGACCGTGTCGGGCGGAAACCAGCCAAAAACTTTCCCGTTGGCAGCGCTTTGAAGCTGTTTGTAATTTCCTTTGGCACCCACATTCGAGAATCCCACTTGGTAAATCGCGCTATCGGGATTGGTGGAATAAATAAAAATGGAATCGCCCGAAACACTATCAACCTCCAGTTTGTAAAGCACACGGTCATTGGAAAATTCCACTTGTCGGAAATTGTCCGAGATAGCCGAATCCAAATTGTCGCCAATGTTTGAAAGCAGCTGTTTTTGCTCGTCAGATAAATCGTATTGAATCGGGCGGGTTTTATTGTCTTGCTCTGAATAAAGATTGAAATTGAGTTTCAGTTTTTCATTTTGATAAAAGTTGCTGAACTGCACCAGCGAACGCGCGTAATTCTGGCTCGTATACTGGAATTCTACTACGATGCGCTTGTCTTTGGTGATGAGCCGCTTGGCTGTGAAAGTAATTTCAGCCATGTTGTAATCAATAATGTAATCATTTTCCTGCCCGCGGATGAGCAACTCCCCATCAATGAACACGCGCTCAGTGCCCGATAAAACGATGATGAAGGTCTCATTTTCAGCACCTTTTAATTTGTAGGGGCCTTGATTTCCCTCCTCCCCTTGCTTGATATACCGTGCAAATTTCCCCCGCGAAACCGCTCCGCTGATTTGCGCGTTCATTATATCCTTCTTTTCAGGGTCTTTGCTTGTTTTGAACGAAGTGGAAAAACTGCCCCCTTTGGCTTTTTTGAAATATTTCATGAAGTAACTGCCTTTGCTACGCAATTGAAAATCACCCGCGGTGAGCGTATTTTGTTCGTCAAAAAGCTGGATGTAAACCTGATCGAAATCCTGCAATTGCTGGGTGTTGCCTTCTGGCTGAATGGGGATGTTGTCATCGGTCATAGCAGCAAGCACATTGATGTTGTCGCTAATTTTCCCCGAAAGTTGCAGGTTGAGATTGGAATTGACCGACAAATCCTGGTTATTGCCAAAAGAAACTCCCCGTGAGATGCTACCTTGTTTATTAAGCCCTTTCATTTCAAGGATGCCTTCGTTGCTTTTTTCCACTGTGTATTTGAACGGGTTCAACATGCCCGACTGGTCAAGCTCAATTTTTTCGATGTCTTTGTGTTTGAATTCTTTTGAAAATGAAAATGGAAAAACATGGTAGATGATTTTCATGCTGTCTTCTTCCGGTTTTTGTTTCCAGAATAGTTTCGCTTTTGCATAATCCACTATATAAAAAGAAGAATCAATCGTTAATATCAACGAATTTGGCACAATGCTTAACGAATCCAATTTAATGGAATCCAATTTAGTGGAAATAAATTTTTCGCGCAAGTTGCTTATGTCCTGTGCAGCAATCATCACAGGAAAGCACATAATAAAGGTATATATGACTGTTTTCACCTTTTCAGGTTGAAGTAACGACAAATAACGTCAAAAATCGGGTTTTGTTGGTTTTCATGGTACTTTTGCGATTTTGGACTACAATGATAGAAATTGGCAAAACCATTGTTTCCCACGAATTGTTTGAACGCAAGTTCGTATGCGATTTAGCTGCCTGCAAGGGCGCTTGCTGTGTGGAAGGCGAGTCAGGTGCACCATTGGAAGAAGATGAGTTGGATATTCTCGATGACATTTTCGAAAAAGTGAAGCCCTACTTGCGAAAAGAAGGTATTGCAGCTATTGAAGCACAAGGCAAATATGTAATTGATGCCGATGACGAATACACCACCCCGCTGGTTGATGGTAAAGAATGCGCTTATGTAAATTTTGACAGCAAAGGCACGGCAAAATGCGGCATTGAACTCGCCTATCAAAACGGAAAAAATGATTTTCAAAAACCGATTTCCTGCCATTTGTATCCCGTGCGTGTTACGAAGTACCAAAAATTTGATGCTGTAAACTTCCACGAATGGGATATTTGCAGATCCGCGTGCAAATGCGGCAGCAAATTAAATGTGTTAGTATTTAAGTTTTTAAAAGAGGCGCTAGTGAGAAAATATGGAGATAATTGGTATGTAGAAATTGAGGAAGTAAACAGGGCTTTGAGCACTTAATAATTTTCTCGGATTTCCCAAAATATTTTTCTCCGAAGCATAGAAAAACCAACAATAAAAGGCTCCTTTCTCAATGCTGGCAAGCCCTTCCGAAAAGCTAAATATTTTTGAACAAAAAAATGTTCATTTTGGCTGTTAAAAACTTCGTTGAAATGTTTATTTTTTTTCACTGACCCTTCCTTTTTTTTTGTCTTTTTTTGTTCTCGAGTTTGCGTTGAGTCACCTTCCCAATCAAGGGACAAACATTCTGAAACGCTTGCTATTATTAAATTTCCTAATGACGATTGATTCATTGCCATATAAAATTTTTGTCTAATCTTCTAAAAACCAAGCTGCTTTATGGAAGCCAAAGAAACCATTGCCACCGTGCCCACTGAAACAAAAGAAACGCTGTCTGAAAAATTGTCTGCCGCAAGGCAAAACACTCCTGTCCAAGTCCCAAAAACAGATGTCGAAGAACCAATTCTGAAAGACAATCCCAACCGGTTTGTTTTATTTCCCATCCAGCATGACGATATCTGGGCATTTTACAAAAAAGCAGAGGCCAGTTTTTGGACGGCCGAAGAAGTAGATTTGACAGCCGACCTAAGAGACTGGGACGATAAGCTCAACGATAACGAAAGGCATTTTATAAAGCACGTGCTGGCATTTTTCGCAGCAAGCGATGGCATTGTGAATGAAAATTTAGCTGAGAACTTTTTGAGCGAAGTACAGTACACCGAAGCCAAGTTTTTCTACGGTTTCCAAATTGCAATTGAGAACATCCACAGCGAAATGTATTCATTACTGATTGACACCTACATCAAAGACCCCGAAGAAAAAGGAGGGCTGTTCAAAGCCCTCGAAACGATTGACTGCGTGAAGAAAAAAGCCAATTGGGCGCTTAATTGGATTGACAACGGCTCATTTGCCGAACGGCTGGTAGCGTTCGCAGCTGTGGAAGGAATTTTCTTTTCAGGAAGTTTCTGCTCCATTTTTTGGCTGAAAAAACGCGGCCTGATGCCAGGGCTGAGTTTTTCCAACGAGCTGATTTCGCGCGATGAAGGACTGCACTGCGATTTCGCTTGCCTGCTCTACACAAAGCACCTGATTGACATGATGCCAAAGGAAACTGTGGAAAAGATCATTACTGATGCAGTAATAATTGAAAAAGATTTCGTGACCGATGCGTTGCCCGTTGACCTCATCGGCATGAACTCCAAACTGATGTGCCAGTACATCGAGTTTGTGGCTGATCGGCTGTTGGTAGAATTGGGCAACCCCAAAGTGTATAACGTGAGCAACCCTTTCGATTTCATGGAAATGATTTCATTGCAGGGCAAAACCAACTTCTTTGAAAAGCGCGTGGGTGAATATCAAAAAGCTGGCGTGATGGGCAACAAAGAAGAACAGGTCTTTAAAATTGATGAAGACTTTTAACAACTAAATTCTATTAACAACATAAACCATTCTTATTCAATGTCAATGCATGTATTAAAAAGAGACGGCCGCAAAGAAGCGGTGAAATTCGACAAAATCACAGCCCGAATCAAGAAACTCTGCTACGGACTGGACCCAAATGTTGACCCGGTTAAAGTAACGATGCGTGTCATCGAAGGGCTTTATGACGGAGTGACCACAACCGAATTAGACAACCTCGCAGCCGAGGTAGCGGCAACATTAACCGCCACTCATCCCGACTACGCCCTGTTGGCTTCACGTATTTCCGTATCCAACCTGCACAAAAACACCAAAAAGTCGTTTTCGTCAACGATGAAAGACCTTTACAATTATGTTGACCCAAAAACAGGCAAGCCTGCCTCCCTGCTTGCCGATGATGTTTATGAGATTATTGAAAAAAATGCCGAGCAGTTGGACTCCACCATTATTTACGACCGGGATTTTGGCTATGATTATTTTGGGTTCAGAACGCTGGAAAGGTCATACCTGTTAAAACTGGACGGGCAAGTGGCCGAACGCCCTCAACACATGCTCATGCGTGTTTCAGTAGGCATCCACAAAGAAGATGTTGACCGCGCAATTGAAACTTATGAACTGATGAGCGAACGCTGGTTCACCCACGCCACCCCTACCCTTTTCAATGCCGGAACACCCAAGCCGCAAATGTCTTCCTGCTTTCTACTTACCATGAAAGAAGACAGCATCCCCGGTATTTACGATACTCTGAAACAGTGCGCACAAATCTCCCAATCTGCCGGTGGAATAGGGCTTTCTATGCACAACATCAGGGCAACCGGCTCATACATCCGCGGAACAAATGGCACATCCAACGGCATCGTGCCGATGCTGCGCGTATTCAACGACACTGCCCGCTATGTTGACCAAGGTGGTGGAAAGCGAAAAGGTTCATTTGCAATTTATCTCGAGCCGTGGCACGCAGATGTTTTTGAATTCCTTGATTTGAGAAAAAATCACGGAAAGGAAGAGCAGCGCGCCCGTGATCTTTTCTATGCCATGTGGATTCCTGATTTATTCATGAAGCGGGTGGAACAAAACGGCAAATGGACACTCATGTGCCCTAACGAGTGCCCCGGACTGTCTGACATCTACGGAGAAGAGTTCGAAGCTCTTTATACCCAATACGAAAAAGAAGGCAAAAGCAGAAAAACCGTTGATGCACAGGATTTGTGGTTCAAAATCATGGAAGCGCAGGTGGAAACAGGCACTCCATACATGCTTTACAAAGATGCCTGCAACGAGAAGTCTAATCAGAAAAACCTTGGAACGATAAAATCATCTAACCTATGTACTGAAATTGTAGAGTATACCGCACCTGATGAAGTAGCAGTGTGTAACTTAGCCTCTGTTGCATTGCCCAAGTTTGTGATTGATGGAAAATTCGACCACGAGAAGCTATTCGAGGTTACCTATACGGCTACAAGAAACCTCAACCGCATCATTGACAACAACTACTACCCTGTGCCTGAAGCACGCAATTCCAATTTCCGCCATCGTCCTATCGGGCTTGGCGTTCAGGGCTTGGCTGATGCCTTCATTTTAATGCGCTATCCGTTTGACAGTGAAGAAGCAAAAGCGCTCAATAGCGAAATTTTTGAAACGATTTATTACGCATCAATGACCGCATCGAAGGACTTGGCAAAAGACGAAGGACCGTACGAGACTTACGAAGGTTCTCCCGTTTCAGAAGGCATCTTCCAATTCGATATGTGGGGCGTAACTCCTTCTACCCGCTGGGAGTGGGACGTGTTGAAAGAAGAAGTAAAAAAACACGGAGTGCGCAATTCACTGTTGCTGGCACCGATGCCAACCGCATCTACATCACAAATACTCGGCAACAACGAGTGTTTTGAGCCATACACTTCGAATATTTATACGAGAAGAACCCTTTCAGGCGAATTCATTGTAGTGAACAAGCACCTGCTACGCGATTTGGTAAAACTCGGTCTGTGGAATGATACACTGAAGAACAAGCTTATTATCGCCAATGGCTCTATTCAAAATATTGACGAAATTCCCGAAAACCTAAAGGACCTCTATAAAACGGCTTGGGAGTTGAGCCAAAAAGCGCTGATTGATATGTCTGCCGATCGGGGGGCATTCATTTGCCAGTCCCAATCACTTAACGTTTTTATGGAAAAAGCCAACTTCGGCAAATTAACTTCCATGCACTTTTACGGCTGGAAGAAAGGGCTGAAAACAGGCATGTACTACCTGCGTACTAAAGCTGCTACAGACGCTATCAAATTCACGGTTGACAAGCAGCAAGCACAGCAGCCCAACGGAGAAGAAGTTGCCGAGCCGGTAGCCGTTTTGGTGGAAGATGGCCAAGCACAAGTTGCCTGTTCACTTGACGACCCCGAAGGGTGCGAGATGTGTAGCGGGTAAAACACTTTAATCCCTACAATTTTCATTAACTCCTTGCAATTTGCTGGGATTTTTGTTTCCGAAAGAAAATCTATTTTATCGGGCGTAATCATTATATACTATGATGAAAACATTAATCATTTCAATCTTATTAACCTTTCCAATTATCTCAATTTTAGCCCAAGAAGAAAACAAACGTGAATTTCAAATAACCGAAGGCGACACTACTTACACCATGAAACAATACTTCATGGTTTTTTTGCTCAGGGGCGAAAAGGCCAATGAATTTTCAGAAGAGCAATTGAAAGAAATCCAAGTCAGCCATTTGGAGCACATTAATCGCATGAGCAATGAAGCCAACCTCATTATTGCAGGCCCCTTTGGCGATGACACCGAAAAACGAGGCGTTCTCATTTTTGATTTGGCAACAAGTGCAGAAGTCGAACAATGGGTATCACAAGACCCTGCCGTAAAAGCGGGTCGGCTCACCTACGAAATACATCCCTGGTGGGCGGCAAAAGGTTCGGTATTGCAATAAATTTGCTCACCCTCTTCTGTATTAGTAATTTAGCGCTCGTTTATTTCTATGACACAAAACAAGCGGCCATACATCTACTTTCCCATTATTGTCGCGCTGGCTATGATTGGCGGTATTTTTATGGGAAGGAGTGGTCTTTATGTAGGCAAGTTCATTTCTCCACCATCTGGTCATCAAAACAAGCTCGAAACTGTTATACAATATATTGAAAAGGAATATGTTGATACGGTTTTAAGAGATGAGCTTGTGGACATCGCCATTCAAAACGTTTTACAAGATTTAGATCCCCACTCTTATTACATTACTGCCAAAGAACTGGCAGCATTGAACGAGCCGCTCGAAGGCAATTTCGAAGGAATCGGCATCGAATTCAGCATTCAAAATGATACCGTAGTAGTGGTTTCTCCTGTTTCCGGAGGACCTTCCGAAATGCTGGGTATCCTCTCGGGCGATCGTATTGTAAAAGTGGACAATAAACTCGTTGCCGGAACCGGCATCACAAACAAAGACGTCATGAATCTACTGCGAGGAAAAGGCGGCACCGAAGTAAAAGTGAGCATTTTCCGCAGGGGTGAAAGCAAATTGCTTGATTTCACTATCGAGCGTGATAAAATCCCTATTTACAGCATAGACGTTGCCTACATGCTTACTGCAGAAACGGGTTACATCAAAATCAGCCGCTTTTCCAAAAAAACCTATGATGAGTTCATTGAATCAGCAGAAAAATTGGCGGGAAAAGGCATGAAAAAACTCGTTATCGACTTGCGCAATAATGGTGGCGGTTACCTCGATGCAGCTACCGATTTAGCCGATGAATTTCTGGAAAAAGGAAAACTCATTGTTTACACCGAAGGCAAAGCTCGTGCGAAAAAAATGCACACGGCTACTTCAAAAGGCGATTTTGAAACTACTGAATTAGTTGTTTTAATTGACGAAGGTTCGGCATCTGCCAGTGAAATTATTGCAGGGGCAATTCAGGACAACGACAGGGGAACTATTGTTGGTAGACGTTCTTTCGGAAAAGGGCTGGTGCAGGAACAAAGCGAATGGCCCGATGGCTCTGCTATCCGGCTCACTATTGCGCGTTATTATACGCCCACAGGACGGTGCATTCAAAAACCCTACAACAACGGATCAAGGCAATACTACTTAGAATACTATAAGCGGCTCGAAAGAGGCGAGTTGCAAAGCATAGACAGTATTGATTTCCCTGATTCGCTGAAGTACAAAACGCCCGGAGGGAAAACCGTTTATGGCGGAGGCGGTATCATGCCTGATGTGTTTGTGCCCATTGACACTTCTGGTCGTTCAGCCTACCTTTCACATTTGGGTTATGAGGGCGTTTTTCGAAATTTTTCATTTGATTATGCCGATCAAAACCGTCAAAAATTAGAGCGTTATCATAGTTCTGAGAATTTCAATCAGTCATTTTCCGTGGATGACGATCTGTATGAAAAATTCATTGCTTTCGCGGAAGAAAATGGCGTGAAAAGAAACAATTATGGCATTAGCACATCGGAAAGCCGTATTAAAACCCGGCTGAAAGCCAACATCGCACGGTACATTTGGAATAATAACGGTTACTTTCCCGTCATTCATCAGCAAGACAATATGATCAAAAGATCACTCGAACTGCTGGAAATAAAAAAGGGGGCATAAAGTCCCCCTTCCATCTTCACCTTTTATCCGTTTTTATTCTTCACTACCTTCGTCTTCCGAATGATCGTGATCATGGTCGTGATCGTGGTCATGTTCTCCTTCCATAGCAGCGCAATCTTCACCGCACGCATGGCCTTTTTCACCATGTTTCAAATGACAAGCATCAGCGGTGCATTTATCGCTGCACACATGCTCAGCCAGCATATCTTTACTTGATTCTTCGGTTGTTTCATCCATAGCAGCTTCCAAATCATCCATCATTTCGTTGACAGCGGTCTCTGCCTCCGCCTGAGCTTTGGCTTTTTCTTCTTCGCTCATGCCACCACAAGCATAAAGACCAGCCATTCCAGCTATTAATAATAAGGATAACAATTTTTTCATCTGATTAAATTTAAATTAATAATTTGATGATTTGATCTGCAACAAATATAACTATTTTTCTTCTCCAACATCAAAATGATAAAATTCCATTCCTTAAAATTTTTTACTTTTGATGGCACATTAATCTAATATTCTAACAAAATTATAAAACTATGGCTTTTGAATTACCTAATTTACCCTATGCACACGATGCACTTGATCCTCACATTGATGCACGCACCATGGAAATACACCACGGCAAGCATCATGCGGGTTATACAAATAACCTAAACAATGCGATTGGCGGAACAGCACTCGAAGGCCAGTCCATTAAAGAAATTTTGAATGGGCTTGATATGAGCAACGGTGCCGTGCGCAACAACGGTGGCGGGTACTACAACCACTGCCTTTTCTGGGAAGTGATGTCCCCCGATGGCGGTGGCGATCCGAGTGGCGAATTGGCTGATGCCATTAACAGCGCCTTTGGCTCTTTTGATGGATTTAAAGACGCTTTTTCAAAAGCCGCAGCAACCCGTTTTGGCTCAGGTTGGGCTTGGCTGTGTGTTCATACAGGGGGAAATGTGGAAGTTTGCTCCACCCCAAATCAAGACAACCCACTGATGCCCGACACGGGATGTGGAGGAACACCCATTTTGGGGCTTGATGTATGGGAACACGCCTACTACCTCAACTACCAAAACCGCAGACCCGACTATGTTGCCGCATGGTGGAATGTAGTGAACTGGGACGAAGTAGCAAGACGTTACAGCGAAGCGAGATAATTAGCGTGAAAAGATTTGCCCTTGGGCTGATTGTTTTCTTCAATATAATTTCAGCAGATTCATTCGCACATTCGGATGAACCTGCTGTTTTTTTATTTAAAGATGTCAACGGACAGGAATTCATTTTCATTTCCAGTCATCAAATTCCAAAATGGAAAATAAAATTACTCCGCCAACTCCTTCCTAAACAAGAAAAACCTAAACTCACCGCAATTACTTTGGCGGTTTTTTTGGGAGCTTTTGGTGTGCATCGTCTATACCTCGGCACCCATCCTAAAGTGCCTGTGATTTATACCCTAACTCTTGGTGGCGGGTTTGGAATTCTTCCGCTGACGGATATTGCTGCCATCATTACTGCAAAGGATTTGGAAAAATATAAAAACAACGAAAAAGTAGTGATGTGGATTAATGTGAAAACGGAAAAGTAAAATCAGAAAATCTATTCCACCGTGACACTCTTGGCTAAATTACGAGGCTGGTCGACATTGCATCCACGCATCACGGCAATATGGTAAGACAGCAACTGGAGCGGAATAACAGAAAGTAGTGGCATCATCACTTCATCGGCTTCGGGGATTTCAATCACATAATCGGCCATTTCTTTCACGTTTTGGTCGCCTTCAGTCACTAATGCGATGATGACACCTTTTCGCGCTTTCACTTCCTGAATGTTACTCACGATTTTTTCATACGAAGCTCCTTTAGTGGCAATTACCACCACCGGCATTTCTTCATCAATCAATGCAATGGGGCCGTGTTTCATCTCTGCTGCGGGGTAGCCCTCGGCATGGATGTAAGAGATTTCCTTGAGTTTTAAAGCACCTTCCAAGGCAACAGGAAAGTTATATCCTCTGCCCAAATACAGGAAGTTTCGTGCATCTTTAAAAATATCTGAAATGTATTTGATTTTGTCATTCAGTTCAAGTACTTTTTTCACTTTTTCGGGAATCTTCCCCAACTCATAAATTAACTGGTTGTATTTGAGTTCTGATATTTCTCCCCGTTTATAGCCAATGCTCAATGCCATCAGCATTAAAACTGTTACCTGTGCGGTAAATGCCTTGGTTGAAGCTACTCCAATTTCCGGCCCGGCATGGGTATAGGATCCCGCATCTGTAGCACGTGCAATAGAAGAGCCTACTACATTACAAATGCCGACAATAGTAGCGCCCTTTTCTTTTGCCAGCTCGATAGCAGCTAAGGTATCGGCAGTTTCTCCTGACTGCGAAATGGCAATTACAATATCATCTTTATAAATTACCGGTTTGCGGTAGCGAAATTCAGATGCGTATTCCACTTCCACGGGAATTCTCGCCAACTCCTCAAACAAGTATTCTCCTACCAAGCCTGCATGCCATGATGTGCCGCATGCAACGATAGTGATACGCTTGGCATTAACGAATTTTTGTTCGTAATTTTTGATGCCTCCCAATGCAACAATACTTCTGTCTAAACTTATACGCCCGCGCATACTGTCTTTAATGGAACGGGGCTGTTCATAAATTTCTTTGAGCATGAAGTGGTCATAACCACCCTTTTCGAGTTGCTCAAGCTCCATTTCCAATTGATGGATATAAGGTGTTTTTTCTTGGTTTTTAATGTTGATGATTTTTAAATCTTTTCCTTTATGCACAATAGCTATTTCCTCATCTTCAAGGTAAACTACATCTTTGGTGTATTCAACAATAGGGGTGGCATCAGATGCGAGAAAATACTCATCTTTCCCAACGCCAATCACCAGTGGGCTTCCTTTTTTGGCACCAATGAGTAAATCCGGATCTTTTTTAGAAATAATTACGATAGCATAAGCGCCAATTACTTCGTTTAATGCAATTCTCACCGCCTCACTTAATTCTACTTTTTCATTTTTTTCGATGTCTTCGATGAGATTGATGAGTACTTCAGTGTCGGTTTCGCTTTTGAATTTGTAGCCACGCTTTTCCAGACCTCTGCGCAGGGTGTTGTAATTTTCAATGATACCGTTATGGATAATGACCAACGAATTGGATTCGGAAAAATGGGGGTGGGCGTTCACATCGTTAGGCAGCCCATGCGTAGCCCAACGGGTGTGCCCCATACCAAGCTTTCCTTCGGTGTTTTTGTTGTTTTTTTGGATGAACTTTTCCAATTCATCTACTTTCCCCTTACATTTATAAAGGTTAATTTTACCGTTGAGCAAGGCTACTCCAGCACTGTCATATCCTCTGTATTCAAGCCGCTGTAACCCCTTGATGAGAATAGGATAGGCCTCCTGGTTGCCAATGTATGCTACAATTCCGCACATTTTAGTACATCAAAATTATAGATGAAACAATTAAATCTCTGTAAAACTCAGCTTCAGCTTGATACCGCCTCCTGCCGAATTTTTCTGGCTTTGTAAAATGGTTCGGCTGGCATTCACGCTCGCTCCTGTACTTACTAAATACAAGCCGTAATTTTCATTTATTCCAGCTTCAAAATCATTGAGCTTTTGCTGAACATACCTTGTAACGTTAAAAACGTACTGTTGGTTACTTAAATCAAAATTTCCACCGAAATGACCGCCTGCCTCAAACTGATCAGGAAGCAGGAAAACACTACCGTCAGCACCTATATCTTGTAGCGATAATCTAGTGTGTGACGAATAAGTAACCGCACTGTTTGGATCAAGAGTAACAATAATTTCTGCTCTGCTAACAGCTAGCTGTCGATCTACTGCAAGTTTATCGAAATAAGGGATTTCCAGTTTTGTCTTCAATCCAGCCATCGACTGCACGTAAAATACCGAACCGTCACTTGTTCCATTCAACACTTTTTCAACATTTGTTGTTGTATAGTTGTGCTTGAAATGGTTTACTCGCACACTGTTTTCGTTGATGAGAAAATCAAACTCTAACGTATCGGAAGCTGTTCGATAATAAACGGTGATTTTTGAATTGCTGTTAAACAAGTCGAAATAAAGAATGCCTCCTTTGCCGGCAAACTGATTTTTGGTAGTGTCTGTCATTACATAAACCCCTTTAAAATCATTTAAAAAATTTGCATTGGTGTTATTTGCAGCGAGCGACAACAATTGCTCACCCACATGATTATACAGTGGAATACGCAGTTGTGAAGGCTGGGTTTGCCCGCCCACCGTAATGCTGTCAAAAAGCTCTATCGCTACATTTTCAATCTTACCGATTTCAGTTCCACCAGTGGTAAAAGTTCTGTCGGAATAATACGTGCTATCGGTGCTCATGTTTTCCTCCAATTCATAAACTAAAAAGGATTGGCTGTCATCACTCCCGTAAAATCCAGAATAGACAAAGGACAAAATCACAGAATCAATTTTTACCTGACTTAAATCTCCGAAACCAGGATTCTCAGCAGAAAGCTGGAATTGTGTATAGAAGCTCGCATCAACAACTCCAAACTCAGAATCAATATAACGGCCAAGTAAATTAAGCGTCACAGGACTTGTTGGGATTGAATCTTCTTTAAAAGTGAACGTATTAATGGTAACCGTATCTGTGAACTCAATCTGCAAAACTTCTGAAGGTGGCAACACATCCAATCCAATTTCTTGGGGTTTTTTGCAGCTCGAAACCAACAGCAACATACCTATAAAAAAGAGAGCGGCTTCGAATACACGAAGCCGCGTCAATGGTAAAAAAATGAAATACATGGTCATCGGGTTAATCCACCAGCACGGAGTTTTCTTCCAAAATTTCGTCATAAAATTCAGCGTACACATCAATATACTCCTCTTCTTTCTGGTATCCCAAAACGGGCTTGTCTGCCGAACTGATAGCTTGCTGAACTTCCGACTGAATATCTTCATCGCCAACAATAACAGCATCTGCATAATCAATCCCGATTTGGTTTACATTGGCATAGGTCGGGTTTTCTAATTGTTGAACGTCTGAACTTTCGATTCCGTCATATATTGTTTTTTGTGCAAAGTTTTTATTGAGCCCCCCTGAAAACGCATCATTATAAATTGAATAAATCACTTTGGAATTCGCAAAAACAGGATCGTCATGATACGATTTTTTGATGTAAAGCGGAATTAGGGCACTCATCCAGCCATGGCAATGCACAATGTCAGGCGTCCAGCCAAGTTTTTTCACCGTTTCCAAAACCCCTCGGCAAAAGAAAATACTGCGCTCGTCATTGTCAGAAAACATTTTACCTTTTTCATCTTCCAAAACGGCTTTTCTCTGGAAATACTCTTCATTGTCAATAAAATACACCTGCATCCTTACCGGTTGAATGGATGCAACTTTAATGATAAGGGGATGGTCACCATCATCAATTATCATGTTCATGCCCGAAAGGCGAATAACTTCATGCAACTGGTGCCTGCGTTCGTTGATGCAGCCATAACGTGGCATAAAAGTTCTGATTTCCTTTCCTCGCTCTTGAATTCCCTGTGGCAAGTGACGACCTGTTAATGACATTTTGGTTTCAGGAAGATAAGGATGGATTTCCTGAGAAATGTAAAGCACTCTTGTTTTTTCCATAATGTAAGGTGATTATTATTAAAGAGGTACAAAATTACGAAAAATTTAGCACTTTTTCAACACCTTCGCAACAATTCACATAGATTTGTCCGCTTATGCTTGTTGCAAAAACAAAAGCCGAACTCACTGAATCACTTTCCAACAAACGAACTCAGGGCAATTCCATTGGATTTGTTCCCACCATGGGAGCGCTACATAAAGGCCACCTATCTCTGGTAAAAAAAGCACGAAACGACAACAATATCGTAGTGGTGAGCATTTACGTAAATCCCACTCAATTCAATAAAACTGAAGATCTCAAAAAATATCCCAGAAATTTGGAAAAGGACTTGGAATTATTGAATAAAACGCACTGTGATGTCGTTTTCGCTCCCAAAAGCGAAGAAATGTACCCCGAAAATGAAGCTGAAAATGATCTGGAATTCGATTTTGTTCACCTCGACACGGTAATGGAGGGGCAATCCAGGCCAGGACATTTTCAGGGAGTGGCTACGATTGTGAGCAAATTATTCAAAGCCGTGATGCCACACAACGCCTACTTTGGCGAAAAGGATTACCAGCAATTACAAATTATCAAAAAATTAGTGGATTTACAGCGTTTCAACATCAACATCATCGGCTGCCCGATTGTGAGAGAACAGGACGGGCTGGCAATGAGCTCGCGCAATCAACTTCTTTCCGAAGAAGAAAGAAAAGTTGCGCCTTTCATCTATCAAACTTTGAAAAGCGCTAAAACACTTTTGCCAGAAAAAAAACCAAATGAAATAAAAAAATGGGTGGAAAAACAGTTCGAGCAATCCCCGATGTTTCTCCTCGATTATTTTGAAATTGTCGACACAAAAACGCTACATACGATAAGTGATTGGGATGATACCAAAAAAGCAATTGGTTGCGTAGCTGCTTTTTTGGGAAAAGTACGATTGATTGATAACATAATATTTGCCTAATTTCGTTTGCGGGTTGTTTGGCCCACTTTTCAAATCAAAAATCCTTGAAAAAAAAGATTATCTCCACGCTGAAAATCGTCCTTCCGCTAGCTTTTGGCATATTCATCATTTGGTATGTTTACGATAAATTATTACCTGCAGAAAAAGAAAAACTCTTTGATGCCATTTACCGAGCCAATTATTTTTGGATTATCGTTTCGCTGGGTTTTGGCGTATTGAGCCATGTAAGCCGCGCCTACCGTTGGAAATACTTGCTCAACCCGCTCGGGTTGCAGCCAAAATTTCTCAACAGCTTCTATGCGGTAATGATTGGCTATATGATGAACCTCGTGCTACCGCGCGTGGGCGAAGTGGCACGCTGCGGAGCCATGAGTAAATACGAAAAAATGCCGTTTGACAAATTGTTCGGCACGGTGGTAGCAGAGCGCATTTTTGACATGGCCATTCTTACCATCATCATCGTTTCACTTATTTTCATGCAACTTGATGTGCTGAAAGAAGTGCTCAATAGCATGCTTGCCGGCAAATCGGGAGACGAATCACCAGGCAGCTTTATACTTATAGCGGGCATTGTATTTACCATAGCAATGGCCGCAACAATTATTTTCATAAAAAAATCAAAACACCCGCTGGCAGGAAAAATAAAAACCCTCATTCTCGGCTTCATCGAAGGGCTGAAATCCATAGGTAAAATGAAAGACGGCTGGAAGTTTATCATGCACACATTATTTATTTGGTTGATGTATATCGTTATGTTTTACATCTGTTTTTTTGCTTTGCCAGAAACCTCCGAAACACCACTCGCAGGCATTATGGCCGCTTTCGCCATGGGCGGGATTTCCATCGTAATTGTACAGGGCGGCATTGGCGTATATCCTGTTGCCATCCAGGTCACTCTGATGCTCTATGGGGTTTCAGAAGGCATAGGACAAGCGCTTGGCTGGATTATCTGGGTAGCGCAAACCTTCATGCTTATTTCGATTGGCGCTTTTTCGATGATTATGATGCCATATTACAACAAAAAATTGGCACGTGGGTAATTTCGAAATCACAAATTCAAAAATTTTTGAATTGGATAAGTTATTGTTTGCACTCAACAAATGGCGCAACGAAAATCAAAAAATTGTTTTCACCAACGGCTGCTTCGACATTTTGCATTACGGACACATCAATTATTTAGCAAAGGCAGCTGATTTGGGAGATAAACTGGTTATCGGATTAAATTCAGATGCATCAGTGAAATTACTCGACAAAGGCCCCAACCGCCCGCTACAAAACGAGAAATCAAGGGCTACTATTTTAGCTGCTCTGCATTTTGTTGATGCGGTAGTTTTATTTGAAGACGAAACGCCCTACAACCTCATTAATGCCACCCAGCCCGATGTGCTTGTGAAGGGAGGCGATTGGCAACCCGAAGATATTATTGGCCACGACATTGTAGCTGCCAAAGGCGGCCAGATTCTTTCTATCGATTTTGTAAAAGGGTATTCCACTACGGAAATTGAGGAGCGGATTAGGAAAAGTTGATAATGAAAAAATGAGTAATAAAATCATTGATACTATAGAGAAATTTCTCAGGTATTTTGTTCCTGGACTCGTTTTCGTTTTTTTATTCGACCTCTCTTTTCCTAATGTTTCTCAAAACTTTCTTGAAAAAATTGGAGACATCAAATTTGCATTAATAATATTAAGTATTGGTGTGATAATTTATGGCATCTACAGAAGAATTGTGCTTGTTTTTATTCTGGAACTTCCGTTATATTTATTAAACTGTGAAGCAATTTCTAATTTTCGTAATGTGAGTAAGAAGGGAATAAAAAAATTATTTGACTATCCCCGTGCGAGAGCTGAATTTTTTAAAGAGAGACACAATTATTCAGACATAAATGATTCTAAAAAAAACCTTTCAAGTTATTTATACTATAGATGGGCATTACATCATTACCTGTTCATCTTTTTTATGCAACTTATTCTCTTTTCATATTTTAGCAATAGCACGACTATTATTGCTAATAATAAATGTTGGTTAACTGTAATTTCTATAATAGGTTTGGTTATCATATTTGCACAATTAGTAGGGCTGTATATAACTGAAAAAAACATATATCCTAAAAATCACAACTAAATAACCCCTCGCCTATATAGGGTAGGATTTAGGAAGGAGGCCACTATGCCCAAACTCAAAACCGCATATTACTGCCAAAACTGCGGGGCACAAGCCACCAAATGGATTGGCAAATGCCCCTCGTGCAACGAGTGGAACACTTATTTGGAGGAAATCGTGCAGTCGGGCAACGGAAAATCAGCCGATTCACCAATTGCTAAAAAAGCAGTCCGTCCTCAACCCATTTCTGAAGTTGAATTCTCTTCAGAGCAGCGCATCAAAATTCCTGATAATGAACTAAACAGAGTACTGGGCGGAGGGCTGGTATTGGGTTCTGTTATTCTTTTTGGAGGCGAACCGGGCATCGGCAAATCCACTTTGATGCTGCAAGTGGCACTCAAAATGAACTTGAAAGTGCTTTATATCTCAGGCGAAGAAAGCGAACAACAAATTCGCATGCGCGCTGAAAGAATCGGTTTCGAGAACCCCAATTGTTACATTCTTACCGAAACCAGTACTCCTTTGATTTTTCACCACGTCCGCGAGCTTGATCCCGATATTTTGATCGTGGATTCAATACAAACCCTATACACCAACACCATCGAATCATCTCCCGGAAGTGTTTCTCAAATACGTGAGTGCGCTGCTGAGATGCTACGCTACGCCAAACAATCGGCTGTGCCTGTCTTTCTCATTGGCCACATCACCAAAGACGGCAGCATTGCCGGGCCTAAAATACTCGAACACATGGTGGATACGGTTTTGCAGTTTGAAGGCGATCGCAATCACATTTACCGCTTACTGCGAGCAACTAAAAATCGTTTCGGTCCTACCAATGAATTGGGCATTTATGAAATGCGCGGTTCAGGGCTACGTGAAATTGAAAACCCCTCTGAAATACTCATTTCAGCGCGCGATGAACCTCTTAGCGGAGTGGCCATCGCTGCCACCATGGAAGGCGTGCGACCGATGCTTATTGAATTACAAGCATTAGTGAGTTCGGCTGTTTATGGCACGCCACAGCGTTCTACTACAGGGTTTGACATCAGACGGCTGAACATGCTGCTGGCTGTAATGGAAAAGCGCTGCGGATTTAAATTGGGAATGAAGGATGTATTTCTCAACATCGCTGGCGGTATTCGTGTTGATGATCCGGCTATTGATCTGGCAGTAGTTTGTGCTGTACTATCTTCCAATGAAGACATTGCCATTGATTCGAATGTTTGCTTTGCTTCAGAAGTGGGGCTTTCAGGTGAAATACGTGCCATTAATCGCGTTGAGCAACGAATTTCTGAGGCGAAAAAACTCGGATTTGAACAGATCTTTATTTCAAAATACAATCAAAAATCGTTGAGTAAAAAAGATTTCGGCATTGAAATTATCACCGTAAAAAAAATAGAAGAGGTGTTTTCCCACTTGTTTGGCTGATTTTTCTTCATGTGATTCTATTATTCTTTCGGCTCTAAAATCCGGAACAGTTCGTCCAAATTGGGCGTGAGGATAACTTCAATCCTGCGATTTTTGGATTTTGCTTTTTCAGTATCCCCAGGGTCAATAGGAACGAATTCTCCCCTACCTGCTGCGGTGAGCTGCTTGGGGTCAATGTTGCTACTGGCAGTCATTACACGCACTACCTCGGTAGCACGTACAACACTTAAATCCCAGTTGTCTTTGTATTTCCCTCCTGTGATTTTATCTGTGTCAGTGTGGCCTTCCACCAAAATGGAAATGTCTTTTTGGTCTTCGAGTACTTTGGCCAACCCAACCAGCGCTTTTTTGCCTTTCGGGTCAATTGCGGTGCTGCCTTTGGCAAAGAGCAGCTTGGCTTCCATCGAAACATAAATTTTGCCGTTTTTCTGACTTACAGTTAATCCTTTACCCTGAAATCCAAGCAACGCATCCGTTACTTTTTGCTTCAGTTCACTTACTGCTGCATCTTTTTTGGCAATTATGTTTTCCAATTCCTTCACACGCTTTTCCCTGTTTTCTAGTTCCCCGCTTAATTTATCCAGATTGGATTTTTTCTTTTCAAGTTCGCTTTCCAGCTCTTTCAGTTCATCTTCTTTTTTGAGCAGGTCGTTTTTCATTGCTTCGAGTTCGCGCATCAGCTTGGCATTTTCTGCCTGGCTGCCCTCACGYAGTTGCGACTGCTTTTTCAATAATTCATCGTTTAACGTGTTGATTTTGTCGTATTGCAARGTCATTTTTCGTAACGAATTTCCGAGCATCAACGTGTCTCGTACCAGCAATTTGCGCTGTTTTTTCAAATCACTCAGCTCAGCGGTAAGTTCGGTAACTTTTGTTTCCAATTCTTTGTTTTGAGCCGAAAGCACATTGCGCTCGTCTGCACATTTGCGCTGCTTTTCCTTTAATTCTTCAAATTGACGGGCGGGAACACACGAAAACAGAAAAAAAATCAGCAAAGCAGCAATTGTAGAACTGTTTGAAGAGATATTTAAGTTCATAATTTCAAAAGATTTACAGTTAATTGCTAATGCAATGTTAATGGGAATACAAGCAGCAGGTTGCAGAAGTGAAACAAATTTTTAAACAGTACGTTATTAATAAAAAAATCACTAAAAAGTATGCCTAACAAACATTAGCACTATTTTTCAACTTTAAAATCATGCTTACATTCAATTGGATAACCGAAAATCACATTGATTTTGAATACAAAAAGTATTTGCTGCTGGCGTATTTGCAAAAGGTAGCAGAGAGGTTTGGCGAAGTAAAATTGTTTCCCCATTATTCTGAACTTAAAAAGCACCAAGAAAATTTGCTGTATTTAAGACAGAAGAAAAAAGAAATGGCTCGCTCATTTCCAAAAAATTTGAAAGCCATTGACCTCGAACAAGCCCAGATGATTTATGAAAAAGCCATTACAGATAGCGACTTAATGGCCGAACTCGAAACCATTTTGGACTATTCTATCCCAAAATTTGATCATTACATTAAAGAAGGCTGTGGCATTTATGAATTGGTAAGGGAAAACATGAACATTTATCCTGTTGGTTTGTTACCTCTGTATAAAAAAGAAGGGTATATTATCCTTCGTTCACTACCTAAAAAGCAGGCATTGGTCTATCAATATTCATTAAAGATTGTTAACGATGGTGAGCACGAATTTCAAACTATCAACACTCAATACTTAACCAATTACACTATTAGCATTTCCAATACACTGGAAGCCATCAAAATCAATTTGATTAAATACAACCGGGAATTGCCCAACCCGGCTACTTATGCTGTAGAGTCAGAAGTGGAATTTCCTCTGTATGAAACCTTTCTTCCCGTAGCCAAAAAAGCTGTAGCCAATTACATTTATATTTCCGAAAGTCAATAAAAAAGGCCGCCAGTGGCAGCCCTTTTTTGCTCTTTGTTTTTTAGCTATTCTTCGTCTTTGAAATAAACTTCTGATAAATCACGGTATTCTGCTGCATTGGCTGGGAAATTGCGCACATTTTTCTGAAGCAGGCGGGTGAATTCATCATAATAAATAGGCATGATTGCAGCATCGTCTAGCATCACTTGTTCTGCCATTCGGTAAAGGCGGTATCGCGCTGCTTTGTCAACCGTTTGCAAAGCTTGCTCAAACAACGCATCGTACTCTTCGTTTTGGTACCGTACTGAATTGACATACGATTTCGAACTCAATTCTTCAGGAACAAGCTTCCCATAAAGTAGGGTCAGGAAGTTTTCCGGATCGGGGTAATCTGCCAGCCAAGCCGACCTCCAAAACAGGGTATTACCTGTTTCCAGTTTTTCGAGATGTTGAGCAAAAGGCATCACATCCATTTTTACAGTAATGTTGAGATTTTCTTTCAATTGGCTTTGGATGACTTCCGCAATCATAATGTTGTTCGAACCTCCACTGTTAAGTTGCAGCGTAAGTGGCTCTAAGCCTTCTCCATTTGGATAGCCTGCTTCAGCAAGTAGCTTACGCGCTTTTTCAGGGTCAAAATTATAGCCCTTCAAGCTATCGTATTCATACCCTTTAAAGCCTATAGGAACAATGCCGTATGTTGCTGCGGTACCATCACCTTGTAAGGTGTAAGTAACAATTGTTTCACGGTCAATAGCATAATTCATTGCCAGACGCAATTTTTTGTTGCTAAACAGGGCTGATTTGTGCTGGAAACCATAATATTGAATCACCATTGCAGGAGTAACCTGAATGTTGAATGGCATATTTCCGCCTTCTTTCGCTTCTTCCAATTCACCTAGCACATCGTCAATCATTTCGAGCGGGAGTTTGAATACCATGTCAAGGTTACCTTTCCTGAATTCGAATAATTCTGATTTCTTCTCTTTCAGAAAACTAAACTTAATGGCATCAAGGTAAGGCAGTTGATTGCCATGCTTGTCCTTGCCCCAGTAATTGGGGTTTTTCTCCAAAATAACCACTTTTCCTTCTTCTACCGTTTTCACTTTGAAAGCACCTGTGCCTACACATGTCACGCGCATTTCAATCCCGTATTTTTCGTAGGCCTCTTTCGGATATACCCAACAAGCGCTGTGCGCAATAATGTTGAGAAAGCCGGCAAAAGGAAATTTAAGATTAATCTGAATCGTATAATCATCAATCACTTTCACGCCTTCAACGCCCCCTTCAAGTGGGCTATCATTGTAAGTGGATTCGTAGTATTCATCCGCACCAATTACTTTTCCCTGAAACAGCCAAAACATTTGATTGTCTGGGGTGGCAACACAAAGGCGGTCTAAGCAATATTTGAAATCATGAGCGTTTACTTCCCGCGTTTTCGTCTCTCCAAAGCACTCATCTTCATGAAATTTAACGCCTTTGCGGATTTTGAAAGTAAAAGAAGTAGCATCTTCGTTCACTTCCCAGCTTTCTGCCAAAGAAGGGATAATTGAAAGATCTTTCTGATTGAATTTCACCAACCCCTCGTAAATCTGGTTGGTGATGCGGAACGAAGTTACCTCCGTAATTTCGAGCGGATAGAGGTTACGGAAATCTTCCACTTCGTTAATCCGGAAAACTCCCCCCGCAACTTTTCCGCCAGGCAGCTCTTGTACTTGCTGTCCGCTATCTGTCGGCCCGGGGCAACCCCAAAGCAACAGTGCTGCGGCACTCAATAGAAATACAGTTTTTTTCATATCTTGTCGCTCTTTGATTTTTTTTAGATGGGTTACAAATATATAATTAATTCATAAAAAGAATTTTTTGTTCACAGAATTTATTGAAATTCTAAGTGTTGCGCTGAAAGGCGTTCTCCCAGCAGAACCTGCCCAGTTCAAAATGGCACCAAAAGGCCGTCTTTTGAGAAAAGTAGCTTTGTTGTTGAATCCCATTCCAAAATTGAGCGCAGTTTTAGTTCTTTTATACCCAAAGAACAAAGAACTGCACCTCGTTTTAATGCTCAGAAACGAATATAATGGCGTACACAGCGCGCAAGTGAGCTTTCCCGGAGGGAAAAGGGAAAACAAAGAATCATTGCAAAAAACAGCCTTGCGAGAAGCAGAAGAAGAGATAGGGGTTGACGCGAAAAAAGTAAAAATAATTGGAAAATTGTCTGACTTATACATCCCTCCAAGTGGGTATTTAGTTACTCCTTTTGTAGGTTACTCAAATAAAAGCCCCGAGTTTAATCCCGATCCAACAGAAGTGCAACGAATCATTGAAGTCCCTGTTTCCTTAATCATGGATGAAAGTACCGTAAAGCGCAAAAAAATAAAGGTAAGTACGGGGAATTTAAAGCTGAATTATCCTTATTTTGATGTTTACGGACACACTGTTTGGGGAGCCACCGCCATGATGCTCAGCGAACTGAAGGAGATCATACGAGCAAACAAAATTGAATTTTAATCTTCTTTTCTCCTTTCTGATTTCATATTTCACTTTTTCAAACCTACATTTGCCCCTATGAGCGAAGCGCGTTTCAAAAAAATTATTTCCCATGCTAAGGAATATGGCTTTGTATTTCCTTCCAGCGAAATTTATGACGGCCTAAGTGCAGTATACGACTATGGGCAAAATGGGGTAGAACTGAAAAACAATATCAAAAATTACTGGTGGGCTTCGATGGTTCAAATACACGAAAATATTGTGGGTGTTGATGCGGCCATCTTTATGCATCCTACCGTGTGGAAGGCCAGCGGCCATGTGGATGCCTTCAGCGACCCAATGATTGACAACCGAGATTCAAAAAAACGCTACCGTGCCGATGTTTTGATTGAAGATTATCTTGCCAAAATCGAAGGGAAAATCGAAAAAGAAGTGGCTAAAGGTCACAAACGGTTTGGTGCTGATTTTAATGAAGAACAATTTCGCTCAACTCACCCCAATGTATTGCGCAACAAAGAAAAAATTGATGCCGTTAATCAACGCATGAAAAACGCGCTTGATGAAAACAATTTAGCCGACTTAAAAAAATTGATTGAAGATTTGGAGATTGCCTGCCCCGTTTCGGGTTCAAAAAGCTGGACTGAAGTGCGCCAGTTTAACCTCATGTTCGAAACAGAGATGGGATCTCTGGCCGAAGAAGCAAGCGCAGTGTATCTGCGGCCCGAAACAGCACAGGGCATTTTTGTCAACTTTTTGAATGTACAGAAAACATCGCGCCTGAAAATTCCTTTTGGTATTGCACAAATCGGAAAGGCCTTTCGCAATGAAATAGTGGCACGACAGTTTTTGTTCCGCATGAAAGAGTTTGAGCAGATGGAAATGCAGTATTTTGTGAAACCGGGTACCGAAATGGAATGGTATGATTACTGGAAAGAGCAGCGGATGAATTGGCACAAGCAGATGGGCTTTTCAGAAAAAAAGTACCGGCTCCACGACCATTTAAAATTGGCGCACTATGCCAATGCTGCCTGCGACATTGACTTTGAATTCCCGATAGGATTTAAGGAACTGGAAGGCATTCATTCCCGAACGAACTTTGACCTGGCCAGTCATGAAAAATTTTCAGGCAAAAAATTGCAGTATTTTGATTCCGAAGAAAACAAAAGTTATGTGCCGTATGTAGTGGAGACCTCCATTGGGCTTGACAGAACATTTTTGGCCGTGATTTCTGAATCTTACTGCGAAGAAAAACTCGAAGATGGAAGTACGCGGACTGTTTTGAAAATACCACCGTTTCTTACGCCAGTGAAGGCGGCAGTTTTTCCGCTGGTGAAAAAAGACGGGTTGCCAGAAAAAGCAAAGGAAATTATGGACAAACTGAAATTTGACTTCAATTGTTCGTACGAAGAAAAAGACACTATTGGCAAACGCTATCGCAGGCAAGATGCAATCGGAACGCCTTTTTGCATCACTGTTGACCACCAAACATTGGAAGACAACACTGTTACCATCCGTGAGCGCGATTCGATGAAACAAGAAAGGATTCCTACGGAAAAGATCGCAGGAATCCTTGAAGAAAAGGTGAGTTTGAAAAAGGTGCTTACCTGTTGATCGTTATTCTTTTGGAAACTATCGTTCCATCGGCATTGACATTCACAAAATAAGTACCTGAAGGCAATGTGTTGAGATTCATCGTGAATTTACTTTGATTTGACGCAGGAATGATTGCATCTGCGAAAAGCACATCACCAATGAGATTAAAAACAATGATTTCAATTTTGTTTTCGACATCAAAATTGCCGAAATCCATTGTGAGCAACCCGTCATCAGAAGGAATGGGATAGATTTTGAGTTCCAATCCGAGCAATTCATTTTCATTAATTGCTGTAGTGCTGACAGCAACCGAATCGCAAAACAAATTTGAGCACCCATTAGCAGATGTTGCTGTTAAGCAAACGTAATAAGTACCTTCATTTACATAAGTGTGAGAAGGACTTGCTGTTGTATCATCAGGTGACCCATCACCAAAACTCCATGAATACGTTGCCCCACCCGAAGTTGTATTGACAAAAGTGACGGTTGTTCCACTGATGTTGTAACTGAAAACCGTAGTAGGCACAGCATCAACTACAATATCCATAGTTGCAGTATCACCGCAAGTTCCTGAAATAGTATAAGTTATAGTGTGTGTGCCCACTCCTGCAAGAGAAGGGTCAAACGTACCACTTGAAGGATTAGTAATCCCGATTCCACTCCATGTTCCACCGCCCATAGCAGCATTGAGTGTAATAACTGCATCGCCTCCACAAAACGGCCCTGCAGGCGAAATAGTAGCATCCGCACCTGTCGTCACAACAATATCTTGCGTATCTGAACTTTGGCAGTTGCCGTTATCAATTAGATAGGTGATGGTATGTGTTCCAGCCCCTGCAATAGCAGGATCAAAAAGCCCTAGTGCCGGGTCGGCAATACCTGTGCCCGACCAAATGCCCCCAGCGGTTGCCGCAGCCAAAGTTACCGCTGCATCTGTTTCACAGAAAGCTCCTGCGGCACTAATTGTAGCATCATCTGACTGAGACACTACCACATTTGCTGTTTGAGCATCGGTGCAACTACCCGCTGAAATGGTATAAGTGATGGTATGCGTTCCAACTCCTGCCACAACAGGGCTAAAAGTTCCTGCTGTAGAATCGGTAATTCCTGTTCCACTCCATACTCCGCCACCGTTAGCCGCTGTGAGTGTTGTATCCGAATCTGCTGTGCACAATGCTATATTTAGYGAAGTTATCGTAGCATCAGGACTGGAAGCGACAATGATGTCTTCAGTATCTGAGTCTGARCAACTGCCTGATGTAATGCTGTAGGTAATTGTATGTGTTCCTATTCCTGCAGTTCCCGGGTCAAAAAACGTAGCTCCTGCCTGAGTTAAACCATTTCCGCTCCAGGTGCCGCCAGTGTCAACAGATAAGAGTAATGCGGGTGATTCGGTTTCACACAATGTTCCCACGGGAGTAATGGTAGCATTAGGCGCAACATTCACRAYAACGTTAATCGTATCGCTATCCCCGCAAGTCCCSGAAATRTTGTAGCTAATAACGTGTGTTCCRCTTCCKGCMATAACGGGRTCAAACATCCCACCAAGGGAATCGGTAATTCCKGTKCCYGACCAAAYACCACCGCTATCGACTGTTGTTAGTGTGATWGCCAAAYCGTTGCTGCAAAGCGCAGAAACAGTATTAATAGTAGCGTTAGCTTGTGGGTTTACAGTAACRGYTTTRGAAACRGTATCTGCATCKGCRCTGTCGTTAGTGATAATTAAAGTTACGGTATAAGTACCCACACTGCCATAAACATACGTTGGGTTTTGCATGGTGGAAATACCCAAAGAATCACCAAAATTCCAATTCCATGTGCGAACAGTGTCCACATTGGCAACGGACAAATCTGTGAATGAAGTGGTGTCGCCCAAACAAGCATCACTTGCAGAAAAATCGGCAACTAGTGGCGCAGGCAAACAGGGCTGCATGGTATGGCTGCCGAGAAAAGAAAAAGTATTTTGTGCGTTAACATCCCATTCAGTGTCGCCCACTCCAAGCCATGTAAGCTGGCCTTGCTGAATGGCTGCCATTCTTAACAAAGTGTATTCTTTAGTAGTGCCAGTGCCAACTGTCCACTCAGTCCCGGGGTCAATACATGGCTGACCGATAATGTCAACGGTATCTCCGCTAAGCGTATCAATAAGGATATAGCTATCATTTCCATTGTGGTTGATGAAGGTGGTAGTATCATCGGTTACCAATAAAATGAGTGAGTCAGAGCTGCTGTGTGCCAGCACGAACACATCACCCGGAGCTATTTGCCCGGTTAAACCACGGGTAAATGATGTCGGGCAACCGCCATTTGTGATGCGGTGGATCATATAGGTGCCCAGATTAATGGTGTTGGAAGTCGAGTTGTAAATTTCGAGGGCCTTGTTGTTGGATGTTCCTTCAATATATTCTGAAAAGAACAGATTGCTGCAGGGCTGAGAAAATGCTAGCGGTATTGAAAGGAATACAGCAGCTGTTAAAAAGGTTATTTTTTTTTGCATATCTCCATTTTAAATTGGTGAAAAACAAAGCTAAGAAATTCCTGTGTAATTAACTTCTTACTTACGGAAGAATAGTGGGAAAGTTACTTAAGGGTTCCCTTATTATTTAGTGTAGACATCGTTCGGTTAACGCCAATGGTTGCTAAACTTTTAACCATTTCAATAGCTTTCAAAATTCTTTCGGGAAGGGTTTTTTTCTCTTCTTCGACCCATTCGCTTAAAACATAATCCACTTGCTGACCTTGATGGAAATCGCTTCCAACACCAAAGCGCAACCGCGGAAACTCACCAGTGCCAAGCGTTTCAATGATGTGACTCAACCCGTTGTGCCCGCCATCACTGCCTTTGGCTCGCATACGCAATGTGCCAAATGGCAAAGCAATGTCATCAGTGATGACCAGTAATTTATCTAACGAGATTTTTTCTTTTTGAAGCCAGTAGTTGATGGCCTTGCCACTGAGATTCATAAATGTGGTGGGCTTAAGCAAAACCAAAGTGCGACCTTTAAATTTTGAGGAAGCAATAAACGCATGACGCTTGTCTAAAAAAGAAGTGCCGGATTCCTCTGCTAAGGCATCCAGCACTTTGAAACCAATATTGTGGCGGGTGTTTTCGTATTCTTTTCCCGGATTGCCAAGGCCAACGATGAGGTATTTCATTTGAACAGGTTACTCGTTGACAAATAACGAATAACTCAATAACCAGCAATTCATTCAGCCGATGCTTCTTCTTTTTTGGTTTCTTCTCCTTCTTTAGCTTTTCCTTCCTCACCCTTGCCCTTGCCTTCGCCTTCAGCCGCTTCTTTTTCAGCTTTTGCCTTGTCGTATTCAGCTCTTTCTTCTTCACTCATTGATTCCAAATCAACTTCTTCTGCCTCTTCCTCACCTTCAATTTCAGTCATCAGGCGAGCTGCCTTAATTGCCGTGACTACCCGGTTTGGTGAATCCAAAAATTCAAGCCCTGCAAAGCTGAGGTCTTGCACCTTGACGGAATCACCTATTTTAAGTTTTTCAATGTTTATGTCAATCTTGTCGAGAAGTGCAGATGGAAATGCTCTTATCTTCAGCAACTTGGTGTTGAAACGCAGCCGCCCGCCATTTTTCACACCAATGGAAGTTCCGTTTAGCACAACCGGTATTCTGATGTCCACTTTTCGGTCTTCGAACAATTGAAAGAAATCAACATGAATCACCTTATCGGTTACAGGGTGAAATTGAATATCACGTATAACCGTATCATATTCTTTGCCATCAACATTGAGTTTTACAATATAGACATTGGGAGTGAAAATCAATTTTGCCAACTGGCGCTCATCTGCAAAAAAATGCTGATTCCCTTCCCCTCCGTATAAAACGCATGGTATATTGCCTTCTCTTCTGAGGTTTTGTGCCTCTTTTTTGGTTTCTAAGGTTCTTGGTGAACCATTAAGTGTTATTGTTTCCATTTTAAAAAAATTTGCTTTAGCTATGTGTAATAAAATGCGAACTGATGGATTCGTAATTGACCACGCTGCTGATCACATCTGAAAATAAATCAGCTACCGATAATACTTTAATTTTAGGATGCTCTTTAGAAGGAATGGTATTTGTAACCACCAATCCAGTCAGTTTTGATTTCTCAATACGCTCAATGGCAGGCCCCGAAAGCACAGCATGGGTGCACATCGCACGTACGCTCGCAGCGCCTTTTTCGAACATCATATCTGCCGCTGTAGTAAGTGTTCCTGCTGTGTCCACAATGTCGTCTATGATAATTACATCCTTGCCCTCCACTTCGCCAATCACAGTCATGCTTTGAATTTCATTGGCCTTTCTGCGTTGCTTGTAACAAATGGCCATTTCCACATCAAAATACTTTGCGTAGGCATTTGCTCGTTTTGTTCCGCCCGTATCGGGAGCGCCAATGGTCAGGTTGGGAAGATGAAGTGATTCTATATAGGGAAGAAAAATAGAAGAAACGTAAAGATGATCAACCGGCACTTCGAAAAATCCCTGGATCTGATCTGCATGTAAATCCATTGTTATTACTCGCGTAACGCCCGCAGCTGAAAGCAAGCTGGCCACTAATTTAGCACCTATGGAAACACGCGGCTGGTCTTTTCTGTCTTGCCTGGCAAAGCCAAAATACGGAATCACCGCCACGATTTGTCTTGCTGAAGCACGTTTGGCGGCATCTACCATCAAAAGCAATTCGAGCAAATTGTCTGCCGGTGCAAAAGTGGACTGAACAATGAATACATCAGAACCCCTTACGGTCTCTTCAAATGAGGGCTGAAATTCGCCATCACTGAAGCGCAATACAGTTACATTGCCCAGATGCGTACCATAGCTTGCAGCAATATGCTCGGCAAGTTGGTGTGACGCAGTTCCTGCAAATATTTTTACTTGTGATGCCACCCTTTTTTTTAAGGTCGGCAAAGTTAGTTAAATTCTTTGTTCAAGAGAAAACAAATCAATATTTTCGCACCGCACATCATCATCTGCAATACTATGCAGGGATGCCCGGGTGGCGGAACTGGTAGACGCGCTGGATTCAAAATCCAGTGATGGCAACATCGTGTGGGTTCGATTCCCACCCCGGGTACAAAAATGACCCTAAACCCCTTTATTCATAGGGATTTTTGTTTTTGGGGTGGCAAAATGGGTGGCATGATTTTAGTTTTCTTGTTTAACGGTTTTTACTAACTTGCCACTTTCATAATGTTGAATAAAAACCAATTCTCCTTCTTTATCATATTCATATCTTGTTCCATTTCCGTTGTTTAATGTTCCTTTTTCCATTGGTTTTCCATTTGAATCATAGTTTGATATAACTTTCCATTCTTTGCCATTTTTAAATAACAATTCGCTCCATATTTTGCCATTATCGTGATAGTAAACAACTACCCCGCTGTATTTAGGTGCTTTAGCAATTGTTCTTGAGATATAAACAGAAGGAACAATTGCAGCAAATCCAGCTATCTTATCGCTAATAGTTCCTTGTACTAAACCAACACATCTTAAAACTCCAATTTCTGATTCGCCCTCCTGTTGTGGTAAAATAACTAAATCATATACGGGACTTCCGCTAAAACCTGCAACACTTGGGTCATCTAAAAGAAAGTAAAAAACATTCAAATTATTATTTGGATTTATCCCTTCAAATAATCCGCTTGAAGGAGATAATTTCTTAGAGATAGGTGAGAATTTTTTGCCAATTCCAAGTCCCAAAGGAAATCCTACAATCGTAAGTTCTTTTTGCCTTTTAGGTGCTTGCAAACTATCAAGAATAACATGAGGAGGTAAAGCACTAAGCATTGGTATATCAAAAATTTTGCTATTTAAGTCAATCAATAAAACAGCTACATCTGCTGAACCGTGAGTAGTCCATTTCAAAGCATCCGTTTCTCCAACTAAATCCTTTATGGAATAAGTAATTGGTTTATCATATTTGGACTGAATTGTAACTGTTGCGTTAATAGTTAAATCTTTTGCAACATGTTGTGCTGTAACTAAATAAAAAGATCCCTCATCATCACTTGCAAAAAAGCCAGTACCAGTAATAGGATATGTTTGTGCAGAAAATTCGTTATTATTAACATCTTTTAACCATCTTTCATACTCTTTTCCATCTTTTTTGAAGGTTTGAACTTTCGTTTCTTGTAGATATACTACGCATCGAAACATTTCAGTTAATGCCTGTTCTTGTAATATATCTTTTTGCCCATAACTAAGATTTGACACAAACATTAACATTAACAAAAAAACACAAAGCAAATTTTTAAAACCAATCATGTTGTTTTAATGAAGGTATTAATAGTTTAAATCATTTAACCATTCTCTGTCTATATCAATTATTCTGAAAGGAATTTGTTCATCTCGTAATCATAGCTGTTATCGTTGCCTTTCAACTCATTATCCATTTCCTTGCAGTCAGCCGTACCTGCTGCTGCCGTAGATGGAATGGTCTTTCAGCTTCACTACTTCTCTGTAATAATTGCCTGCGGTAAACCCTCCGCTAAAGGGCGTAATATATCTGTTCGTTTCACTCCTTCAAAAGGCAATATGAGATCGGGCCCGTACATGCCGCCCGGAGTTTGAAAACCGGCTTGGCAATCGCCTTGCAGTACCCGTTGGGTTATGGCTAATCCACAGGTACATGTAAAGGTATAGCCGTCCGGTGTTTGCAGGGTGGAGGTGGCCTTCTCTCCTTTAGCGTTTACCGCTTCTGCAATGATGAAGGTGAAACCCTTCGCCCGTTGCTCCGAACTAGGCCCCGTAATGTGCTTTTCAATCTGCCTTTTGATGAACTGTTGCGGCACCGGACTGCCCATGACCTTGCGCATCCACATAGGCAAACCCATCAGCTTTTTCAGGACGGGAGTGAGCTTAAAATACACCGTGATATCCGGGATGCTTGTAGTGCGATAGGCGGTGGAAACATCCCCCCAACTCATGGCAATAGTGGTCCTTTCACCACGTCCGAAGTCAGCCTTACCGTAAAGGTGGCGCGATAACTCCGTGAGTTGTCCGCCCCTCCTCGCTAGAGTTCTCCGGCCTATGCTCTCCATAGCCGTTTTAGCGGTGCCCGGGGAGAGCGATCCGCCACCATCAATGCTGATGTTCAGCTCTGTGGCATCCGGCAGCCGCTGCTTTATATGAGCTGCCAGACAGTCGGTGGGCACCACGTCAAAACCCACGCCTGACATAATCATTATGCCTGCGTTTATTGCCTCCTCATTCAAGGTATAGTGTCGTTCAAAAATGTCGATCTCTCCGGTTATGTCCAGGTAATGCGTCTGCGTGGCCAGGCAGGCTGCTACCATAGGTTGAGCCGTGGCTGAAAAAGGCCCCGCAATGTGTAGCACCAAGCTCGCGTCTGCCAATAGAGCTTCGAGACCTGTTTTGTCATCCAGAGAAACGGCACGGTACTCCAATCCCAGCGGTTCCGCTACCGCCCGCAGCTTTTCAGCATTCCTGCCTGAGAGGAGGGGAGAGAGGCCCCGCGCTGCAGCCATCTCAGCCATCAACTGACCGGTAATCGGTCCGATGGTGAACCCCACATGTCCGTGGCCAAAATCAAGCCACAAGCCTTTATGCCGGGGTGCTGGACCAACGATGGGGAGTGAATCCGGGAAGCAGGGCCGCTGGCCTTTCCAGGGTTCATCCTCAACCGCCTCCCCCAAAGGAAATACATCACGCGCAATTTTGGTGGCCCGTTGAAGCTGCACCGGTGATGGCGGGGCTTCCCGGTCGGCTCCTGAACTTCGGCGGCGAGGAACGCCTCGGCGCGGGAGAGCTGCGCGGGAGTCGGCTCCCGCTGGTAGATCACCCGGTAGAGTCCGCGGATGTTCGCTGCGGGATCAGTCGATCCGGTCGGATTCGCCCGAATGACCGCCGCGCG
>NVWW01000134.1 GCA_002746335.1 Flavobacteriales bacterium
CTACAATGGTTTCGTTGAGCAGTGAAATGCCTATCATGCTCATAAATGCCCCGGGCACGCCATGTCCCGTGCAATCGGCAACAGCCCAAATGGCTTTTCCATCAGYTGTTTGATGTGCCCARTAAAAATCACCGCTYACGATGTCTTTGGGTTTGAATAGCACAAAATGAGAAGCTGACTGTTTTACMGGTAAAAACATATCGTTAAGATGGCCTTCTGAAGTGAGCATGGCGGCYTGTATGCGYTGCGCGTAATTGATGCTGTCGGTCAGCTCCATGTTTTTTTCTTCGATRATRGCTTTGGCTTCATGCAGGTTTTTATTTTTTTCGTCCACCACTGCCTTTTGGCTTTCGATGATTTTTTTCTGCCTTTTCGTTACGCGAAAGCGGTTATACAGAAAAAAGGAAAACACGATCACCAAKACCAAAACTGCTATGGCYGCACCTATCACAATGTTCTTTCKGTTGAGTTCTACCGCCTGTATCGCCTTGTCTTTGTTSAGCATGTCTATTTCCTGCTCTTTTTTCTCGGTRTCRTAYTTGGTTTGCATTTCGGTGATTTGCTTGCTTTTTTCTTCGTTATACAAGCTGTCTTTTATTTGAGCCCAGAGTTTCAAATTGTCATAAGCATTTTTGTAATCGTTTTGGCCTGCATAAAGCCCTGAAAGCCCCGAATAGGCATTCTTTATGTTTTGCTTGGTGTCAATCTCTTTGGCCAATTTCAATCCTTTGGTATAATAATCAATGGCCTTTTTATACTGTTTTTGCTTTTCGTAAATCGTGCCKATGTTGATATAATTCTGCGCGATTTTGTCTTTATCTTCTAATTCCCGGTTRATTTCAAGCGCTTGCATGGAATAGTCCATTGCTTCTTCGTATTTGCCTTGTGTGCGGTAAACGAAGCCGATRTTGTTCAACCCAGTGGTCATTTGGCGCTTATCGCCTTCTTCCTTGCCGATGTTTAAAGATTGCTGGAAATACTCAATGGCCTTCTCGTAATCTTTTTGATGGAAATAGATATACCCGATATTGCCGAGGCAAACCCCTATGGCTTGCTTGTCGTTGAGTTCTTCGACCGTTTTCAGGGATTGCTGAAAATATTCCAGCGCCTTTTCAAAATTGCCTTGAAAAGCATAAGTGCTGCCGATGTTGCTGAAAGCCCCCACGATGCTCCTTTTGTCATTCAGTTCTTCCATTATTTTCAATGCTTTCAGGTAATATTCAATGGATTTGCCGAAATCGCCTTTTCTACTGAAAACGATGCCCATGGCATTGTAGTTTTGCGCCACGCCATCCTTGCCTGCCCTTGCCAGTTTTTCATCGGGCAGTTGCTCTAATTCTTTATTGATTTTTAAGGCCACCAGTTGATGCTCAATGGCCTTGTCGAAATTGCCCTGGTTTTTATACAAAATCCCAAGCGAGTACAATGCCAGCGCCACGCCCTTTTTGTAGCCGGTTTCTTCTGCCAGTTGCAGCCCCTGTTTCCCGTATTCAAGCGCTTTTTGCGGGCTTTTGTTTCGGTAGAGGTAGCAAAGGCGGTTCAGGATGTTGATTTTGCTCGTGTCTATCTCAACGGAGGGTAGGACAGTGAGCAGCGAGTCAATTTCACGCTGTTCTTGCGGGTAGGCGCTCAAGCTGCCAACGAGCAGAAAAAAGAAGAGCAGGAGGGAGGTTTTGGTGTTCATGAATTAACTGCCAGTAGCTTCAAAAGTAAGGAATATGGGTTAATTACTTATAAAGCGAAGACAAAGGAATGAAGAGGGGTGAAAAATTTGACACTTCCTTTGCAAGTTGGGACGAGGTAAAGGCGGTGCATACCAATCAATGCGTTTGTTGAGCCCAAAAAGTTAAACGTTAGCCAGGTTTTTCTTGTGCTTCAGACATTTCATCGTTTTGGTAATGCCGTCAATGGTCATGGGGAACATGCGGTCATCGAAAATTTCTTTAATGATTTTGGTGGATTTGAAATACGACCATGAATCTTCGCTCATCGGGTTAATCCAGGCGATGTGCGGAAAATGTTCTTTGAGCCGCTTCAGCCATACTACTCCCGCTTCATCGTTGAAATGCTCGATGCTGCCTCCTTCGTACACAATTTCGGAAGGCGCCATGGCCGCATCGCCCATCATAATCACTTTGTAATCCTTGTTGAACTTGTTTAGGATTTCCATGGTTGGAATGCGTTCGCTGTGCCGTCTTTGGTTGTCTTGCCACACCGATTCGTACAGGCAGTTGTGAAAATAGAAATACTCCAAATGTTTGAATTCGTGCTTGGCAGCTGAAAACAATTGCGAGCAGGAATAAATGTGGCCGTCCATCGAGCCGCCAGCATCGAGAAACAGTAGCACTTTCACTCGGTTTTGCTTTGACGCAACCATTTGAATATCGAGAATCCCCGCGTTTTTTGATGTATTGCTGATGGTTTTGTCCAGGTCGAGTTCGTCTGCAACGCCTTCCCGGGTAAAATGACGCAGCCGTTTCAGCGCCAGCTTAATATTGCGGGTGTTGAGTTCAACGTCATCGTCAAGATTGGCGAATTCCCGTTTGTCCCAAACCTTTATCGCGCTGCGCATCCGTCCGCCTTCCTGTCCCATGCGGAATCCCTCGGGGTTGTAGCCATAAGCTCCGAAAGGGGAGGTGCCGCCTGTTCCAATCCAGCGGTTGCCGCCTTCGTGCCGTTCTTTTTGCTGCTTCATCAGTTCTTTGAAGCGTTCCATAAGCTGGTCCAAGCCACCCATTGCTTCGATTTTTTTCCTGTCTTCATCCGAAAACATGCGCTCAAAATTCTTTTCAAGCCATTCCTTTGGAATTTTAGAGAGAAAATCATCGGGAATGTATTCCAGCCCCTTGAAATGGTGGCCGAAGAGTTTGTCAAAGCGGTCTAACTGAGATTCGTGTTTTACAAATATGCTGCGGCACAGGTAGTAAAAATCATTTACACTGTTAGATATCAGGCCCTTGTTAAGTGATTCGAGCAGCGAAAGGTATTCCTGCAAGCTAACGTGCAGTCCTTCTTTTTTCAGCAGGTAAAAGAAATCGAGAAACATGCAAGAATTTACGATTTACGAATGATGATTTAGGATTTAAACCCGAATACCCTGCACTTGAATCCGGTCGAGCAATGCAAGGTCTTGTTCGTTTTTAAGCAAAGCCCCGAGATATGGTGGCAGTTGATTCCTGAAATCAATTTTTTCTAACTCTTCGGCAGGCAGGCTTTCCATTAAAAGCAGTTTTATCCAATCAATCAATTCGCTTGTGGAGGGTTTTTTCTTCACACCGTTTATTTCTCTCAGGCCATAAAATATTTTCATGGCATTGGAAGCCAGTTTTTGCTTTAAGTTAGGGTAATGCACGTCAATGATTTGCTGCATGGTTTCTTTTTCGGGAAAGCGGATGTAATGGAACAAGCATCTGCGCAAAAAAGCATCTGGCAGCTCTTTTTCATTGTTTGAAGTGATGATAATTATGGGTCGGTGTTTGGCATGAACGGTTTGCTGCAATTCGTAGCAGTAGAACTCCATTCGGTCCAGCTCGAGCAGTAAATCGTTGGGGAACTCGATGTCTGCCTTGTCTATTTCATCAATGAGCAAAACCACTTGCTCGTCTGCATCAAATGCTTCCCAAAGTTTTCCTTTGATGATGTAGTTGGCGATGTCGTTTACTTTATCGGAACCGAGTTGTGAATCACGTAGACGTGAAACGGCATCGTATTCGTAAAGCCCTTGCTGTGCAATGGTGGTGGATTTGATGTGCCAAGTGAAGATTTTTTTTCCCAAGGCCTTCGCGATTTCATGGGCCAGCAGGGTTTTACCGGTGCCTGGCTCGCCTTTTACCAACAAAGGCTTTTCGAGGTGAATAGACGCATTTACGGCTACCTGCAGTTCGCGGGTGGCAATATAAGTGTCGGTTCCTTGAAAACTTAGGTCAGGCATGGATTATTTGAGCACCAACAGTTTTTTGATGGCAGTTTTTTGCCCCGCTGTGAGTTTGACGGTATACATTCCAGGTGGTAACCCGAGTGCCTTGGCATTGATAGTGATGCTGTGATAACCTTTTTGGTAATGATTTGCTTTAATGGTTTTTACTTTTTTGCCCAAAAGGTCGAACATTTCGATACTTGCCTCTGATTTTGAATCAAGATTAAACCCAATATTTACACTTCCTGTGGTTGGGTTCGGGTGCAAATCGAAATCAAATTGTTTCTCTGTAGTTTCTTCAACGCCCACCTGCACCCAATCCTTCACGGTATATTGTAAAATCGTAATCATCATTTCATCGGCAGTGGTCAGCCCCCATGTAACGCTACTATTTGTGTTATTGTCCCAGACTGCTTCGTGTATAATTCCCTCGTTTGAAGGCACGTAAAGCGCAGGATCGAAATACCTTGCAGCCGGATGCTCGTTGTCGTAATATCCTTGATTGAAGGTGTAGTCAGTATTGTAGAACCCTTCGTAAATCTGTGCGCCTTTGGTGCCGTTTGGATTTCTTTGAAAGACATCAAAATCAACACTTCTACTGTGGGTATGGCTGGTGATTTGCCACACGTAAAGGTCCGTGACAGGCAAGAAGCTGTCTGAAAATTTTACTCCTGTGCTATTTGCCGGTATCAAAAAGTCAGAAAAAGGATAGGGCGCAGGTGGGTTTGGGTAAAAAATCAAATCGGTAAACATTTCAATGGTTTCGGGTTGCCTTTTCTCATAGTAAACATTCATGTAAACTTCGGCTTTCATTATTGAATCACTGGTGTAATTTTTGATGTGGTAGTTTTGGTCAAGATAAATGTCTTGCTCCCATATATAACCTGTTCCAGTGGGCAGGTCTATGTTATCGGTGTATTGCCACACGGCAACAAATTCTGTTCCGCTTATAAAAGCATCGGTAAATCCGGTTACTTCACGCAATCCTTCGGGCTGGGTATTAGCAGATGCCTCGCTGTCATATGTGTAAAGAATGAAATGATGTGAGGTGCCGTTAATGAAGGTTTCAATTCTTGTTACTTCAATGGTGTCCGGGATTTGCAGTTGATATTTCAAATGAAATTCTTTTTCATCCAACGGCCCGAGAAAAATACCGCCCAAGTGAAATTGCATGCCTTCGGATGTGTCGGGAGGTGCAGGGTGTGAGAGCGGAACCATACCTTGCCCATTGTAGTAATCGTCAATCAATTGCTTGTCAACTACCGTTCCGTTTTGTGGTGCACCAAACAAAATCCAAGAGTTAATCAGGTCAATTTCGTTATTGGTCAAAGCGGGTTGGTTTTGCGGCATGAGTGTTCCTTCTGCAACATCTGGATCAATAATTGGATAAAGGTCATTGTTGATTTTTCGCATCAAAAAACTGCGCTCGGGATAGCCGGGTATAACTTGCTTGTAATCTGCTGCAACTGCTGCCGGGTTTGTTGGGTTTGTGTTTAAAATGGCATTATATACATCGGTTTCTGTGCCTGAAAGATTGAGATTTCCGGCAGGACTTGCTGCATCGTGGCATGCAGCCGAGGCGCAATTCGTTTGCAAAATGGTATACACTTCTGTGAAGGTACTGTTTTGTGCAGACACATATCCTACCAATAAAAATGCAAAAAATGCTGTAATGAGCTTTCTCATGGAGCTTAAATTTAGAAAAATTATTATGCTAGCATACAAATTTACGAAATAATTAAATGTGGTATTTTTTATTCGATAAAAAAGGCCTGCATTTGTGTGCAAGCCCTTTTTCGGTGGATGAACGGTAATGGCGATCAATGCACGACCAATTTTTGCGTAGAAATTTTTTCGTTTGTTTTCATTTTCACCAAATAAAAGCCGGGTGATAAGCCCAATTTTTCAGTATCCATGTTTATAACATGATTTCCTGCTTCGAAATTTCTGCTTGCTACATGAGCTACTTTTTTGCCGAGTAACTCGTACAATTCAATTTTCAGATTGCTTGATTCTTCTAACTTAAAAAGGATTGATGTTGCATCGCTTGCCGGGTTGGGATAAACCTTAAAACTTTCTTTTTCTTTTTCATTTTCTGAAAGCCCAACTGAAAAATCTTCCGTGGTGTATTGAACAAACATCAGCATCATTTCGTCATCGGTAGTAAGGCCAAAAGATACAGGTACAGGACCGTCATTGTTAAAAGTGGCTTCGTGAATAAAACCTTCATTCAGCGGAACCACGAGTGCCGGCTCAAAGTAGCGAATGGCAGGATGCTCCCATTCGTAATAACCTTGATTAAAAGTGTAGTAGTAGTCGTAAAACCCCTCGTAAACCTGCTGGCCTTTTGTGCCGTTTGAGTTTCTTAAAAAGATGTCATAATCTACCCCGTATTTGTGTGTGTGAGAAGATAACAACCACACATACCAGGTTTCGTTTGAACTGCCATCGAAAACACCATCAGTAAAGATGTGATCCTGGCTGTCATTCAATATAAAAGTACTTGGATTGATGTATAAATCAGAGTGCATTTCGAGGGTGTTTGTTTGCTTGGGCTGATAATAAATGTTGGTGTACAATTCTGCTTTTAGCACCGAATCCTGGCTCCAATTGAGAAAATGATAATTCAAATCAAGCACTGCGCCTGTTTCCCAGAAATACCCCGTGCCTTCAGGCAATGTCTGGTCGTTTGTATCTTGCCAGCCTGAAACCAACGCAGCGTTCGTTCCCGGGTTGGAGATATTCACTGTACGCAATCCTTCGGGAGTTCCGGAGGCATCACCGGGGGTATCGTATTTGTACATCAAATAATGGTGTGACATGCCGTTGATGAAAGCGTGCAATCTAGTAATTTCCACATTTTCGGTAATACTAGTCATCTCGTGTTTTTTCATGAATTCGATTTCTTCTCCCGCAGCGAGATAAATGGAACCAAAATGAACTTGAATTCCTTCGCTGGTATCGGGTGCGGGAGGAGGTGCTAAGTCACTCATTCCCATTCCGTTGTAGTAATCGATAATGGCTTGTTCATCCACCACATCACCGCTTTGTGGAGCGCCATGTAAAATCCAGGAGCTGACGAGTTCGATATCGGCATTGCTCAATGCAGGCTGAGGGGCAGGAGGCATCAAGGTGCCTTCTGCTGTTTCAATATCGCGATCGGGGTCAAGGCCGTTGTTGATTTTTCTCAGGAGAAAACTGCGGTGAGGATAACCGGGATCAATGAGTTTGTAATTTTTTGCCTGTGCTGCCGGATTGACAGGCGTGGCTCCTATAAGTGCATTGTAAACATCTGTTTCTGTGCCACTCAAATCCAATTGTCCTAACGGATTTGCTCCACCGTGGCAAGCCGTTACGCAATTTGCCTGAAAAATGGAATGAATTTTTGACCATGTTTGCGCATGCAATGAAGCGCATGCAAATAGTATAATGCCTGCAAAAAGAAGTTGTTTTTTCATCTTAAATTGATTGATAATTTTTCAGAAACGGTGGTGAAATTACTAAAAATAATCCAATTGTTTCAATTTCTTTCCAAACGGTAGCAATGGGTTATGAATGGAAAATAAATGGGAGTTGATTGAGTTATCCATGGCGGAAAATCCGTCAAGCCGAAGGCGTAATTGTAAGCTTCCCATTTTGTGGCCAAAAACATACTTACGGGTCAGGCATACGCATGGAGTAGGACACAGATGGGCGGATGGGCAGTAGCCCCAAGCCCAATCCTTTGGAGCTTGTCAATATTTAAAGTTCCCCTATTCAAAGAGGTAATTATTTATCAGGTAAATAATACCTGGCTCAGACTAGCTTTTTTGTTGTCTGAATATTCGTACGTCAGCCACAAAGGTGCCGAACGGTAACACAGAAGCCAGCAAAGCCCAGAAGGTCTTCATCAGGCTCCATTTGTACTTCACCATAACGACCACAACTAAGACACAATAAATGATAAAGAGTATGCCATGTACCATTCCCACAAAAAAGGTTGACTCTGGGATATCGCCAATGTACTTGAGTGGCATACATATACCCAGAAGTACTAGATAGCTGATGCCTTCCAGAAAGCCGACAATACGTAATCTGCCGATATTGGTTCTTAGCATTTTAAATCAATTATAACTATTTCTGGCTGATCATTGTCGCTCATTATCTTCTGTTTTTTGGTTGCCGCTAACGCTTCATATACAGTGTGCCACACGTTTTTTATTTTTCTTTTATCGTCATCAATTTGTTGGAGTTGAACATTGAAGCTGGTGATATAACTTTTTCGTCTAACGGAATTTTTTCACCGTAGCGTTCGGTCATCTTTTGTTTTACAAGCTCATTGCTCAAATCAAAGGCAGATAATTTTTCAAGTTCTCCTATTTCAATTGCTGTCGCTTCTTTATAAATCTTCCAAACAAGTTCAGAACAGTAAATTCTGTCGTCTGACCATTCAAAGTATATGTCATAATTCTTGCCATTAAATTTTTCTCCGATTGACTTCATATTATTTATAGTCTCTTGAGTCAGAACTTCATCAGCGTTCCTAAGTCTTTTTACAACATAATGTCTGTTTTCTCCACGGTTTATCCATTCGGTCAATGGTGTGAGTTTAACGGGTTGAACCGCTTCATAAACGAAGAGTTTACCGTTATTCTCATAAATAATTCCCATATGACTATACTTTGAACCTGTCGCTAATTGGATCGCTTTACTCTGACTTGATTTTGAAGTTTGGAAGATTATGTCTCCATTTTGTAGGTCTTGTTTAATGGTTTGACTGTCATTCTGGTTCTTTGTCCCATTAGAACAAGCAATCCAAAATGTTAGAAGGGTAAATATTATCGTTGTGGTGTTCTTCATTTTTTAAATGTGTGGTACTAACGGTTTGAATAAAGCGCGTTTTCAATGCGCTTTATTTTTTGTTGGAAGCAGTTATTTTTATTCTTTTTTGTCGTTGTACGTTGTCAGTCGCTACCAAAGTCATTGTCGATGTAGATGTTGGAAATACTCCAGTCGTCTTTTGCCTTGTACAACACGAGTATCAGTCTTATTGGTTGACAGTCGTATTTCACTAAGTATGTCAATATTTTTAATGATTCTCCTTCTGTCTCCTCTACGAGTTTCTCATGGCTGATGTACCAGCCATATAAGTCCTGAAACTGTTCGGTTTGATTTATTAAAGTGTCCTTTTGTTCTTTTGTCTTGGAAGAGCATGCACCGAATGAGAAAGCGTCATTGATTGCCATTTTTGGTGATTTGGAGTAAAGCTCAAAGAACTTGTCGGTGAGCTGTTCCGGTGTTGTCTGTCCGTGTAGCATGAACACTGTCAGCATTGCTGCAAGTGTCGAAAAGGCTTTTGTTGTTTTCATGTCATTGTCATTTTTTTAATTGCTGCCAACGGTTTGGATAAAGGCAGTTTTCAATTGCCTTTATATTGTGTGCCCGTTGCACAACTTTGCTAACAAATAGGATTCAAATTTAGTTAATGATTTTGTA
>NVWW01000005.1 GCA_002746335.1 Flavobacteriales bacterium
CTCATTGAATTGGATGGACATATCATCCCTTTGCTTTTCTTCACCGCCCATAATGCATGTAATCACTTCATGCCCCAGTTCTCTGAAAGCATTTATCATCTCACGCATGTGGGTGCCATAACCTGCAGGATCGGACAGGTTGAGATTTGGATGTGGAGAGTAGTAGATGATTTTCAACCTATTTGGTATTTAACTATTGCTATTAATCGGCATTGGTAGATTTTTTTTGTACTAGCAATAACAATTCTTTAGTTATAGTTTCAAAATCATATTTAGATATATTAAAATTGTTATTGTAATCCAATGGTATTTCATCTGATACTAATTTCAGAAATTGACTTTTAAACTCGCTTAAGGAAAAACAGTACCCTAATTTGTTTTTATGTATAAAATCCCAAACTTCTCCCCTATTTCCAATATAAATGATCGGTATTTTTAAAAAAATCACTTCATAAAACTTAGTGCTTATAAAATCCTTAAACTTTTCTGGAAAATATATAAATGTATAATCATATTCAGTTAATTTTTTGAATAAGTCCTTTGCAGGAATAGCATTGTTAAAAATCATTTTTTTTATTAGTCCTTCCTTAACTATAAGATTCTCATAATGTTGAGATTCACTTAAACTATAAAAGTCAAACCTAATATTTTCAAATGTTTTTGGATTGACACTTTGGATTGTCTTCAGTGTATCTATAAGCTCTGATATAAAAAACTCATACCCATCGTAAATGGTACCTGCATAAATAAGCTTTATTTCGAATTGTTGTCCGGCCTTTTTACGCTTTTGGATTGTGTCTGGAAATTCATCTTTATCGAATGCGTGCGGGACCCATGCAAACCTATTTGTAGAAGCATCACTATATTTTTTTTTTAAATAATTTAGTATAGATATAGATGGGGAAATGATTAAGTCTGCTTCATTAACTACTTTTTTTTCCATTAAAGAATCAGATTGTTTTCTATGGGGTGAAATTATTGAATAACCATATCCTTGACCCCAAGTCCATGGGTCTCTAAAGTCAATAGTTAAAAAAAAATCGAACTCACTTTTTAATTTAATTCCATAATAAGCTAAGCGGAAAGGAGCACATGTGATGAACAAATATTTTATATTATGTTTAGAAAGTACTTCTCTGGCTTTTTGTAAAAAGGCCTTTTCTAAAAAAATTGATTTGTCGTAAATGGACCCTCTACATATTAAAGACAGTATTTTTATCCATGCAATGTAGAGTATTTTTTGATATATGTTTTTAGGATTTTGTGTTAATATTTTAGGATAAAATCCGCTTATTTCATGAATATGTATGTATTTACTGTTTATGTCGTCTGACCAAAGATTATATTGGTTTTTTCTTCGGTGGCAAATTACGTTTACATTATTGCCGTTTTTTGCAATGTACTTGGCAAATTTTGCCCATCTACGCCCGCCTATGCCTTTTTCCGGGGGGAATGTGTAACTAACAATTAGAATATTTTCACCATGCATAAGGCCGCTTTAGCGGGGTCGGGTTATTTGCCTTGCCGAAAAATGTTATAGACAGATTTTGTAGCTTTTGTGAATGGCCTTATTGCTTTGAAGAACTTTTCATGATAGATATAATGTTTAGTGAGATAGGATGGATACTCATCATGCCTTTTAATAGGCAATGCCATCAATGAGTTAAATTCTTTTTCTGACAGGCCAAATTTTTTCAAAACAAATTCTTTATCGCTTTTTAGCTGTTTGGAATCGTAGATTGGCTTTTCAAGTTCTTGAAGTGCTTCGTTACGAGTTATTTGCCCAGAGCAAATGAGCGTGGACAAGTGTGCCTTTCGCTTATCTACATTAAATTTTGTTGGCAAAATATAACCTTGGTAAAAACGTGTAATAATTGACTCATAGTGTTTGCCTCCATAATCTCTCCATCCCAACTTGTTGGTAATTAATTCTTTCGCCTTGGTTTTTTCATATGGAATGAAATTTAATAAGTGTACAGTTTCAATTTTTAATGCTAACATGAAGTAATTTAATTGAAAAAAACTAAGGCGAGGAAAGGTTTTGAGTTTCTTGGTGCCAAATCTTTTGTGAATAGATTTAATGTTTAACCAATCGAGTTTGTGCCATCGCCAGCTTACAGGTAGCACACCTTCTGTAACAATATTAAATCCACTAATAATGTATTTTATTTTATTTTCTTTCGCTATTCTATGTAAGCATGAAAAGATAGCATGGTCGGAAGTTACCTCTAAATCAATCACTGATGCTTTTAGAAAAGACAATTGCAAATCTTTAAATTCCTCCCAATCAATAACATAAGTGTATAAGTCAAAGCCGAGCTTTTCAAGTATGCCTTCTATGTTTTTTACTGCTAATTCAGAATTCCACCCATTATCCAAATGAACTACTAAAGGGCGAAGGCCGAATTGCTTGACTTTGTAAGCTAAAAATGTACTGTCAACACCTCCGCTTACTCCCAGCACGCAGTCATATTTCTTGCCTTTTCCACAAGATTTTATTTTGCTTATAACCTGATGTAATTTTTCTTCCCGACCTTCATCTCTAAAAATAAATTCAGCAGCAGACTTATCATAATTAATACAATAGTTGCAAACGCCATGCTCATCAAAATTAATACTTGGCTCATCGCTTGTATCAAGGATGCATCGTGTGCATATTTGGTGTTTATCTTTATTCATTACTCGTTGCAAATGAGTGACTATAACAAAACTACAAACTATAACTGAAGTACATTTCTATTACAAGTGCTTACTTTCTCAACTAATACAGGCGTTTAAATATTGAAAGTCTTCAACCATCCACCTAAGGCATAGCTTCTGAAGTTGTTTTTTTCATAATTTTCTATTCCAATGTTATCAATGTAGGGTAGATATGCTTCGAATGTTTCTCGGTATTTTGACACCCAATAATCCTGAGGGGTTGTGAATCCTTTTTTATCTTTTCTGAACTGAATAGAGTTAGGAGAGGTGTTCATGCTTGCTCTAATAACCCATTTTTGCCAACCATTCTTGATTTTATATTTTGCAGGTAATTGATATCCAAAATCAACTACATTATAATCTAGAAATGGGTGCCTGGTTTCTATGCTGAATGCCATGGCATCCCGGTCATCTGATTTTAAGTAATTAGGTATATGTACAGCGTTGAAATCTAACTTTAATAATTCGATTAATGAATGAGTTTTCATCCACTGTTTTTTTATGTGTTCTTCTGTTTTAGACAGACCTAAATGGACCTTTATCTTTGATTTTATTTCACCTAAAATAATTTGATGGATTTTTTTAATACTCATGCCTTTTAACTGAGCGTATTTGTTGGCAAGACTAAAGTATGTTGCAATTTTCCCCTTCACTAATAACTCGAGACAGTATTTATAAAAATGATGATGATAACCCGCATAGACCTCATCTGCTCCTTGTCCGTTTAGCAGCACTTTTATTCCATTTTCTGAAGCTATACGCGCCACACACCATTGTGCATAGAAAGAAGTACTTGTGATAGGGCTGTCTTGATGATAGATGTGCCTCTCAAAATCTTCAAAACTGAATACTTCAACTGGATTAACATAGTAAGCTTTTAATCCTAAATCTTTTTCTATGATTTTTATATAGTGTGATTCATCACCTGACTTTCCGGGGAAGATTGCTGAGAATGAATTTATTGCCTCTGCGCCTTCTACAGCCGTATGTAGTTTATTGGCACTATAAATAATAGCACTGGAATCTACTCCGCCTGAAATTGTTACTCCCCATTTTACATCAGAGCGCAATCTCAACTGTACAGCTTTTTCAAAAATAGTTTCAAATTTTTCTATTGCATCCTTTTCACTGATTTTCTTGTCAATAGTTGTTGGTAATGTATAGTATGTAGATGTTTGTTTCTTATTTTCTTTCAGGCTGATAATTTGATAGGTTGAGGGCTTAAAGCGCCAAATATTTTTAAAAAAAGTGCTTTCATCAAAATCAATAATGCCGCCATCCAGAAAGCTGGCTATAGTTTTGTGATTGTAACCGGTAATTCGGTTTTGGTAATGTAAAAACTGTTTTTGTTCTGAGCAGAATATAATTTCATCTTCATTTTCAAGATGATATAGAGGTTTTACTCCAAAACGGTCGTTGGAAATGAATAATGCATTTTTCTTGTTATCCCAGATGATGAAAGCCCACATGCCGTTGAAACGGCTAAGGCAATCGGCTTTATATTCACGATATGCCGCAAGTATAACTTCTGTATCCGTGTCAGAACAGAATTTGTGTCCTTTGGCTTCTAATTCTTTTCGAAGTTCTATGTAGTTGTATATTTCACCGTTATGAATTATCCAGTTTCCAAAATTGTCTTTCATTGGCTGGTGGCCCCTAGATGTTAAATCTATAATACTCAACCTTCTGTGCCCGAGTAAAAGAGTGGCAGCGTTGCTTTTATAAGTATCAAGAGATACTGTGGTATTAATATCAGCAGGAGTCTCGTCAGTTCTGAGTGTTTGGAAATCTCCTGTGGAGGTATTAATCAATACAACCCCTTCTCCGTCTGGGCCTCTATGGCTGACGGATTGTAATGATTTTAGAGATTCTTTTAGATTTTCTTTGGAAACACCTGATTTGTTGTAATAAGCTATAATGCCACACATTTATTGCAAAAATTTCAACCTTAATAATTCCCGATTCAAAAGCAACGCAAAATTACATTTCATTTAAAAATGTATAATTGCGGAGATTGTTGATTTGATAATATTCGTTGTTGGTTAGTTTTAAACTATCGTCAATTTTTCTAAATAATTCTTCTTTTGAAAATGTACAGATATTGGACAATGAAGTATTTGGAAGAGGGAAGTCATTTAACCCATTAGTATATAATACGGTTTTATAACCGAAACATATTCGCTCAAATGAAACTGTTGAACAAGTTGAAATGGCCAGGTTGATTTTGTGAAATTCTTCGGTGGTTTTTCTGTCGGATAAAACAAGTTCATAATTCGTGCCATTGAAAAAATCCTGATAAAATGAGATAGTATCATTCAAAACACTATTTCTTTTTTCTTTTGGGTGTGGGTAGATGATTAAAGTAACATCATTATTTTTTGCAAGGTAATCCGGCAAAAAATTGAGCAATTCCAATTCCGTCTCATATCTGCCAAAAACAGCACGATGTGACTGCTGGTTCATTCTGAGCCACCCCGCATGGGAATAATAACCAATTATTTTTTCACTGCATTCTTGTTGATTATTAGCATAAATGTGCATGTATTGATTAGCGCTTTCTGGCATGTAATGCTCTTTACTTTTAAAAAAAACAGTTTCAGTATAAAAATTTATTTCTTCGTCTTGATAAGCATTTTCTATGGCCAATTTATCGGCAATTATAACTTTGTTATGGGCGGTTACGGGCACCGGAGATAAATGCTTAACCACTTCTATTCCAAAGCGCTTCAATATGAATGCTCCGATATTAGCATCTTTTTCATAAATACAGAACCAGTGGACGGTTTTAATTTTGCTTTTGTCTGTTAATAAAAGCAGGTTTTTGTTTTCTGCTATTTCTTTAATTAAAAGGGCAAGATTTACACTGTTTTGAGTAAATAATGAAATAATAAAAACAGGTATAGAAACCAATGTGATGAAAAAAATGCTCAATAGTGTTTCTATAAAATTTTCACAAAAAATCAACTTATCCCTGCCTATTAATAATTGTGGCTGAATTCCTTTGCATTGATTAAGGTAGTCGCAACGTGAATTAAGACTAGCTTCTAAACCATCATATAGCGCCAGTTTACCATCAGTTACAGCTATTTTTTCCGATTGACTTTTCCACAGGAGAATTACTGTTCTTCTGTATTCGTAGAGAACTATAAGTTTATTTTTATAGGCATAATCCGGCAATCTGAAACTTAGTTTTTGAATCAAACACTGACCGGCATAAAAGAGTTGCTTGTTTTTTTTTATGCCGAAGTAATAAGCTAAAATAGCTTTAAAAAAATACCATGTTGTAATAAATAAGTATTTCAAAATAGGTAGCTATTCGAATCTTTCAATTCCAAATTAATATAATCCTTAATATATTCCCGCGACCTTTGCTCAATCTGCTTGTTTAAAGCTACAATTTCAGGTGATTCATCCAGTAATTTGATGACGCTTCTGTAATCTACAATATTGGTTCCGTCATATAGCCGCTCATACACCGCTTTTACAAATTCGAGGTCTGCAGGGGTGTCGCAATGAAGGCGGTAATGCGGCCGTTTCAATTCTTTATCCACGCTTAGCCACTGCACCTTGAAATGGTTCTCATCGGCGAGCAGCCAGCTTAAATATTCACTCGCCCTTTCATCCTGAAGAAGACCTTTTAAATGCTTCAATGTGTTTAATGAAAACACATCCCCCCGTGACCCTCCAGCTAATTCTTTCGTAGAAGTAAAATCTGCATTGTTTTCAATATGTTTTTCAATGGCATAGCACATAAATTCAGGCGAAATGAGGCAGTTATCTCCCGTCATACGGATGACCACATCGGGCTTGTAAATTTCGGATGCGTCAAGAAATCGTGCTATTAAATTGTCTTCACTGCCTCTGAAATAGGGGATGTTCTTTTTTTCTGCGATTTCAAGCAAAGGGGTGTCTTCATCATTTGTCGAAGTGCAGAGCACTATCTCATCGGCATTTTTTATGGCTTTGGCACGATCAACAATATGTTCGATGATAGTTTGATTACCTACTACCCGCAACGCTTTTTTCGGCAACCGTTTTGATTTGAGCCGAACCGTTAAATAGATTACTACTTTCATTTTTCGAGCATTTCGAGTTGCATCATGGCATCTGCCGGTATGTTTTCTTTGGCAGTTTTGTCTAAAATCAGGTTCAGCTTGTCGGTGGTTAGCCTGTTTTCCTGGAGTGTTCTTTTGAAAACAACCTGATCTAAAGTAATTTTTTCACCTTTTTTGATCTCGTTTGCCGAGTAAATTGATTTTTTCAATAGATTGCGGTAGGCCATTTCATCTTCTGAAAGCTCAAACGCATCAGAGCCAAAAGTCAATTCCGCTTTGCGCACCAATGAAACGAACCTTTTCAGTTCATCGGGATTCAGGGAAGAATAATAATCTGTTTCCTTCAGCGAGCGGTCTATGGTAAAGTGCTTTTCGATAATCACGCATCCCTTGGCAGCGGCCATCAGCGGCACAATCATGGCCATTTCATCTTCACCCGCTACATGGTCCTGTATACCGACTGGTAAGTTAAACTCTTTGTTTAAACTTTCAATTTTGTTTAAATGGATATTAGGCAATTCGGTGGGGAAATTTTGATAGCCCTGCATCAAAATGATTTCATTTGTGTGGCACTTTTTTATAGTGCTGATCGCCAAATGTATCTCCTCTTTTGTGGAACCTCCTGCCGAAAGGTAAAGCGGCTTGTTTTCTTTGGCAATTTCTTTCAGTAAAACCAAATCAGAAATGGTTGTTGAATGAACTTTATAGCCGGAAATTTCCATTTTTCGAGCTATGATCAAACTCTCGTAATCAAAGATTTCTGCAACAACTTCAATACCTTTTTCACGGCATAGATTTGATATTTCAATCCACTCTTCTTCCGAGAATTCTTTGATTTGATAGTTCTCGTATTTGGGATGGTCTTTTGCCACAAGCTTCTTTGCCCGGTACAACTGGAATTTCACAGCATCGGCTTTGCTTTCTACAGCAATTTCAACCATTTTGCACAATTTCCCAAAGCTGCCTTCGTGCGCATTGGCAATTTCTGCGATTACTTTTACTGCATTTGTTGTCATAAAATCTGACTTTTTAATAATTCAGGCAGAAATCGCCTTACGAATCATTTCAAATTCTGTTGAAAGTTTTTTTATGGTGGCTAAATCCTCCATTGTCATGGAGCCAAGGTGGGCTTTTTCGGTTTCTTTTTGATGGGCGTAACTAAGTGTGAAATGTTTTTCCAAGTATTTTGCGCCATGTGCAGAAGCGTATAATGGCGCACTAATACCCAAAGTGTGGTCACTGATGCCCGAAAAAATACTGTTACTGAAATCTGGCATGCTGGTTTCATCCACTCGTGTGGGGTACTTCACAATGCAATAAAGATAAGTAGCGTGCTCATATTTTTTAACTTTACTCACATCGTAATCCGAAGGGATGGAAACGAAAGTGGGCTTATTTTTGCTCATAATTGATTCCACAAGGTTAGGGCTTTCTGCGTGCATTCGAGCAGCCACTTTGAGGTATTTCAAATCGAGCTCCACGCACCATTCCAACCGCTCTTTAGTAAAAGGGGTGCCAAAAACGTCAATTCCTATTCGTTCCCCGTATTCCTTCAGCCGCTTTAATCCATCAAAGCTGAGTTCGAGATACGCTCTCTCTGCGCCAAACATGGTGGCGGTGTAAAGCTGCACTTTAACGGCATCTACTCCGGCAATTTTTGATTGCAGAATCATTTGCTCGGCTACGTTCAAATCGCCACCGTGTTGTGGGAATATTTCTGAGATGATAAACATAATCTGTCAATTTTTTTAAGGTTGCCAAAGGTAAGGAAAATAGGCGTTTCCATACTTATCGGTTTTGGAATTAGCAGCGCAATCAATTAATATTGCACACTTACTTAAAATCAACAAAATGCGGCTGACACACGACTGGGAATTCAATGTAATGGGAATATACAACTACCGGAAAATCGGCACGTTCAAGCCCATGTTTGATTACATTGCCGAAAATCACGATAAAATTGCAGGTGATATTGTGGATGTTGGTGTTTACCGCGGGGTTACTACGCTGGGGCTGGGATTGTTTCTGAAAGAAATCGGCTCGGATAAGAAAGTGTATGGCTTCGACAGCTTTTCGGGATTTCCCCCTGCATCCAACCCAAATGATGAGTTCGAGCGGTTTGAAGAAATGTTTTCGCAAGGAAAAATAAGCAAAGCGTATTGGGAAGCAGTGCAATATTACTGGAAAACCATCGGTTTTTTGAAGGAAGGCAAACAGCTCGACCAGTTTACTGTTTCTACTTCCGAGAATTTTGCAAATACATCAAAAGAGTTGCTGGAAAGAAAAATAGATTATCTCGGGCTGGACAATATTGAACTGATAGAAGGGTTTTTTGAAGACACCATGACTGATGGCCAAGCTCCTTCAAAAGTACTTGCCGTGAATTTAGATTGTGATTTGTATGATGGGTATGTAAACACTTTTGATTTTATTTGGGAACGGCTATCACCCGGAGGGTACATTTGGCTCGATGAATATTACTCCCTTAAATTTCCCGGTGCACGAATTGCTACCGATGAATTTCTTGCTGACAAAGCCGAAAAGCCGAAAATGTACCCAAGAAACAAAGGCGAGTTTGAACGGTGGCACATCATCAAAAACCAGAATTAGTTTTTTGCCAAATATTCTTCAATCTGGCGAATAACATCCTTCGCTGCTTTTGATTCGGAATCTACCGTGCAGCCGGCAATGTGGGGGGTAACAAGCAGGTTATTGTGTTCTCTTGCGTACTGTATTACGGGATGATTGAGCTTATCTTTCTCGTGTTCCTCTGAAATCACATCAACCGCAGCGGCTTTCAATTTTCCTGATTGTAAGGCATCGAGCATTGCCTGCTCGTCAACAATTTCGCCCCGGGCAGTATTCAGAAAATACGCCCCGTCTTTCATTTTATCGAAATAGGTTTTATCAAACATCCCCTTTGTTTCGTCATTTAAATGAAGATGAAGAGAAACAATGTCAGATTGTGCCAGCAAGTCATCCAAATTATCAACTTCATTTACATAAGATGTTTCAATGTTTTTGAAGGGGTCATAAGCCAGAATTTTCATGCCGAAACTTTCGGAAAATCGCGCCATTTTTCTCCCGATTCGCCCATAGCCGATAAGCCCGATGGTCTTTCCATTGAGTTCGATGCTTCTGAACTCGTGTTCTTTTTCGCGCCATACGCCCTGTTTGGCCTGCTCAACTGCAAAAGGAACTTTATTGACCATTGCCAACAGCAGAGAGAAACTGAACTCAGAAGAAGCGTAAATCTGTTCAATCACCGGGGATTCTTTTATGCTGATTACCTCTATTTTTTTGCTTTCAGCATGTTGCACATCCAAATGATTGGTTCCGGTGGATGGCGTGGCCATAATTTTCAAGCTGGCACTTGCATCAATCATCTCTTTGTCCATGAAATAAGGGGGGCAAGTTCCTGTAAACCAAATCTTAGTGCCCGGCAGTAACTCCATCACTTTGTCTCGAGGAGCATTAAAAGCAAATGTGACGTCATAATTTTCGGTAAGATGGTTTTTGAGGTTTTCAGGAAAGAATTCATAAGGCGCTGAAAATAGCATTTTGGGCTTGTCGGCATTTGGATAAGATTCTATTTTATATGATGGTTCAGCCACAACTTAAATTTAACCTACTCTATTCATAATATCTTCTGCGACTACTTTCGCTCCGTCAGTTCTGATTTCATGTGTTTTCATGTTTTCATAGATTATTCTGTACTCATGGGTGATAAATTTCGGAAGAAATTTATCCAGTTTATCGGTAAACTGATTTATTGAAATAAAAGAACCCAATCCCTCATGCTTTATGTTGATAATGTTTTCATTCATTTCAGGGTTCATCGCTTCATTGATGAGTAGCATGGGGGTTCTGTAGGCGATGCATTCAGAAATCGTGTTGAACCCTGCCCTGCCGATGACCAAATCCATATGGGGAATATAGTCCATAAACAAGCTGTTTTTGTTAATGGCTCTAATGTTTTCAGCGTCAAAATCAAATGCAGATGATATGTAAAATTGAAAATCCTTTAAATCTGAAACTTTCGCAAGCGCCTTTTGTATTTGCTTTCCAAGAACGCCTGCCCCGCTGTCCATGATTAGCACTCGGAATTTGTTATCATTGGCTGACTTTAATTGCGACACATGTTTTCGAACAATTAACGGGACTTCTACGGCTTTTTTCTTGTAATGGTTCAAAATTTCTTTTGGGGTAAATGGCGGAAAATAGAGCACTTCTGCCTGCCCTGCGTACGCTAAGAATCTGTTTAACACATCATCTGACACGGGGGTTGGATAGAGTTTTGAAAAAAACCAATCCCATGTAAAATGAGACACTCCGAAAGCTGGAATTTTTTTTCTTCGGGCCACTTCAAAAGCTTCGTAAACAAAATCTGTAATGAGAAAATCGTAATCAAAATTTTCCAATTCTGTTTTAATAAATGCTTCAGATATGTTGCCATAATCGCTAAAATCTCTGTGGATTGCCGTTAAATCGGGCGAGCCCTCATCTGTCTTCGACCATGTGATGTTGTTGAATTTTTCCTCGAAAGCAATATCCTTGATAATGCGCTTTGCAGCGCTTAATTGCCTTTGTGTTTGCAGGGTAACGTTTATATCATCATTGATGTTTTTGAATTCCTCAATTATCGCACTTTGCCTCACAATGGGGCCAAAGCCTTCATCTGTTATGTATATTTTGCAATTCACAGAAAAAATATCAATGATGAACTGTTTCTTGCTGCTCCCTTCCCATTACTATTTTCTCGCAAAGTTCTTTGATAATAGTTGGATTGTATTCTTGGTAGTAATAGGAGCTATCATAATCAGTTTTCAAATCATCAGTTAACAATGGGTTTTCAAAACCTTTCATAAGGGTTGCTACGCCTGAGTCAATAATGTCATCAATGTAATGCTTGTATTTTTCTACATTCAAAATATAAATTGGAAGATTATACATGGTCGCTTCATAAAGAGATAGTGAATAAATGCCAACACATACGTCACTTGCAGCAAAAACATCTAAAATACTGCTGTGGTAACCCACTACATGAATACAATTGTGCTTTTTTTTCAGAGAATCGTAACAATTGACGGAATCTGAAGGATGCAGTTTGATAATGATTTGTGCAGCTAATTTTTTGCTTGTTATGTCATCAGCGAGCCAATCAATATATTTGTGCAATTCATCTCTTGCCGGGGGCTGCGATACAATGCAAACAATTTTGTTTTGATTTTTATTAATGCCCAATCCCTCTGCAATATCTACTCCTTCGTCTTTATTGTGGAGATAAAAACCTAAATTTTCGATTTGATCATCGGTGTATTCATGGCCTTTTAATATCTGGTCTTTCCAGTATTGGCCAAACACGAAAACTTTATCTAAGAATAATGCTTTGTGTCTTATCGATTTAACCGATTCGGGGTAGGCAATGTAAAAATCGCTTGGCAGTTTAATAACATGTTGTGTTTCTACAATGGGTATTTTCCAGTATTTAAAAGCAGCAATAATGTCTTCGTGGCGGTAAGTTCCCAGAACAAATCCGACTTTGGGATTTAATTTTCCAATGATGTACTTCCAATACCGAAAATCAAGCCAGAACATCTGCATGGCAACATGCATAAACCGGTATTCTCTTTCTGTGACTTTGGGGTGAGTTCTTATTTTTTTGATCACCTTGGTAATGCCTCTTAGTAAATCAGTATCATCTTTATCAAAAGGTTGCGCCTGGGCCTCATCCCAACACATTTCAGGCCGTTTAAAATCATAGTCAATGTCTATTTCATTTGGATAGAACATAAGGCACAGAATGGAATTTTCTCTACCAAATTGTTCAATGAACTTATGATGGTAAATAGGTATGTACTTTCCGTTTGAACACAGGAATTTATGGGGCATGTAAAAGAAATAGGGCCTGTTGGCAAGTTGGCTCAGGTCAAAATCGGGCTTTTTGCTTAAGCATTTTAGTTTTGAAATTATTCTTTTGTAATGGGCAAAAGGGATGAATTCCCAAGGGGGTTTTTTCGAGAATGAGTAATCAAACTCGTAGGATTTTGCATAGCCGATTTGTGCAGGGAGCAATAAATTGAAAAGGCCGGCATCGAAGATGGAGAGGTCTTGGAATTTGGAGAAGAAGCTGTTTTTTATCTTATTAGAAGCCACTTGCTTACTTATTTTTAAACCATATCAAAAAAGACAGAGTATCAAAAAGCATGTAATCTGCTGTAATAGGTTCTTAATTTATTTCTAATCAATTTTGTTGCTTTCATTTCGGTAAAATAACCAACAATAGCTGCTATAAGATTTGACGCCATGAAACCAAATGAAAATAAAATATAAGGGTCTATATCATCACTGAAAATTTTAACCAATAAGATATATATACTATAATGTATAAGATACAAAGTATAAGAGTAATTTGCAGAAAACCTGATAATTTTTGTTGCTGTCTTGCTTACTTCAATTCCAGAAAACAAATCAATTGATATAAATAAACAGCCGGCTATCAAAAATGCAAATATTGGGTCGAATCCATTCATTACAATGCTAATTCTAATACAAGCTAGTATTAGCAGAAAAATTATGATAAATGCTTTATGATAATTTGATACATTTATGCGTTGGCGTTTTTGAAATAGCAAAAAAATCAGCACCCCAAAAAGCCAGAAAGTAGTAAGTCCATGACCTCTTCCAGCTATTATATTATATCCCGGGACTATTGAAAGGAAAAGAAAGATGAAAATATTTATCGCTGAAAGCCCTTTATATCTCATTATTTTCAATATAAAATACCCAAACCAAATATAAATCCACCACTCTATTGCCAATGTCCAGAATGGTCGTGCTGAGCCAAAAGAGGTTATAGAAAAATTCGATTCGAATGCCTTATAAAAAGAAAAATCTTGTAATATGGCTACATTGCCCGACATAAACTTAAAAACAGGGTAATCTTGCAACATGAAAATATTTCCAATAACCGTTTTTAGATTAAATGCTTCAGTAAACTCATATTGCTCAGGAGCAATTGCAATACAAATGCTATCGACAATAAATACAAGCAATATTGCAGGCAAAAATGCTGTATATATTCTTGAGAATCTGTCAATAAAATACAAACCGAATGAATAGTTCTCTTCTCTGGCTAATCGGTTAGTAATTGAATAGCTGATAAGAAATCCAGAAAGAAGGAAAAAGATTAAAACCGCTATGTTTTGAATCCAAGGGAAGTGGGGCTTTTGAAGATATATGAAAATATTGCAGAAACTAATACCATGGCCTACAACAACTAACTGAGCAGAAATCGATCTGAGCAAATCTAAATACAAAGAGCTGCCTTCGGTTAATTTGTAATTTTTCATTAACAATTAGATTGGTTCAGGTGTTAACAACTCAAAGTGCTGCATAAATTCGTCTTTTCTTTTGCCATCCAAAATTCCAAAATAATCCCTATGCTTTTTCTGTTTCAGTTTAATTTTTTCCATAAGGGATTGGTCATTAGTAAATTGTGAGAAAGTTTGTTCAAATTCATCTTTTGCATAAACCGTAATCACTCCGTCTACATTGTTGTAATCAGTATATCTATGCTTGAATAAATCATAGTTTATTACCGGCTTACCGCAGGCAATAGCATTTCTAATAGTTGCAGATATACTTGCAATAAATAAATCACAAAGCGGGATAATTTTAGTAATATCTTCATCAGTCAAAGGAATATCAAAATGTCGGATTAGCTCATAATCTTCTTTATTACTTCTGGGGTGAAAATTAAGTACGACATTAAATCTCGATTGTTCTTTAAATAAGTTCAAAATAAAACCCACCATATCTATTCCTGACGAAAAGTCACCTATTGGGGCTTGATATGTTATGAAAGGAGGAATTGCAAATAATATGATTGGCTTATTTGCATCTAAATTATATTTGAGCGTAAACTCTTTCCTGTATGTTTGTTGATTATTAATGATATTAAACACAATATCATCTGAAAGCATTCCCGTTATATGCAACTTGTCTTCATTGATACCTTCTGCCATATAATAATCATACATGTACTTGCTTTCCACAAAAATTCTATTAGCAAACCCACTATTCATTTGCCATGGTAATGGAGGTGAAACACCCGATATTTCCATTGCAAGTGCTTGAGGCGCAGGAAGACGTACATATCTCTTTTTGTTATGCTCATACCCCCATTTTCTAACTAACTTAAACAATAAATTATTTGCGAGTCTATTAGTAGAGTACGAAGGCCGGTTTTTTATTTTGCTCAATGGTTCTAATGCGTTGCATACAGTGAAAGGAATGACTACAGAAGGAATTTGCAACAGGTTTGTAGCTTTCGTGAAAACGCAATTGTTGTAACCAACACCATCTTCAGCAAGAATCAGCAGTTTTATTTTTTTTGATACTAATAGTTGTTTTTTGGTTGATAATTCTCTTAAATAAAACCGTACAAGCGAAAGAAATTGAACAAAAAACAATTGCTTCAGTAAACCTTTTAAATAGTTCTGCTTGGCAATTTCTTTATTGGCGTTTTTATTGTTACTATTATTTTCGGTTTGATAGAAATCCTTTGGAACATTCCCGAAAGTAATAAATTCTATTTTGTTTTCTCGGCAATATACAAGTGAATCACTCAGATTAACGGTAGAAAAATCTAAGTAAACAATGGGATGAAATTTCGAGCTTTCATTTAAAAGTTCGATGACATGCCTTAGAACTTTAAATTGGGTGGCAATGTTGATTACTATTAATATGCGCTGATTGTTCAATGATATGATATTGAAATCTAATAAGCAGACACAGCGATATTACATTTTAACTAACTTTTGTAAAAAGTTAATAGCGTTGTTAATTTTTAAATACAGCGCTAATGAATACTGCCAAATAAATGATTCACGAGAAATCTTTAATCTTACGGCAAGGTCTCTTAATATAGTTCGAGAATACAAAAAAATAGATTGAGCAGATAAAACAGTCTTGTTAATGAAGTACTTAAAATAAATAGGGGGATTTTTTAAGCTGACTGAATCCTTTACTTCATAGCCCAAGTGTTTCATTTCATTTTTAATCATGATTTTTGCTAAAATATTTATCCAATTCTCACTTTTTTTCCATCTTCCAATCCCTGACGAGTCAAACAGTTTAGTTACATCATTGAAGGATGAATTTTCTTGAAATTTGTTTCCATACCATTGAATCTCATGGTTAAGGTCAATATCGTCAATTCCCACAAACAATTTTATTTTGTTAAATATAGATTTCGGGTTAGAGATTAAATCTTCATATTTGATTGTTAGCACATTTTCGTTTTTTGTAATATTTTGAATATGATAAAAACCCGTTTTCCAGTTTTTTAACACTGTAATGCTATTCTGATTAAACATTTTTTTATTTGATACTAGCACATCGCGCGGATCTCTGATTAAGTGAATACATTTTAAATCGTCAACATGATTTAAAAGTTCGCTAACAATAGATTCGGATTCAGTAGTTTTATGCCCAATTACTTGATGAGAGTTGAATTGTTCTTGATTTAAGACGAAATTGTAAAAATCCAGCAAATTGTTAAAATCTTCTGCTTTAATATTTAATTTAAATTTATAACCTGTGGCTTTTGTTATTACATTACAGTTTTTGTCTAACTCTGTGATTGCTTTCAACCTTGTTGAATTATCCATATAATCAGTTAATGAATTGCATCCAATCGCATTTTTTATTCTTGCAATATGAAGAAAATCGGGCAGTATCAACACCCCTTTTTGGCCTGACAATATATTACTTAACAACGTACTCCCACTTCTCATTTGGGAGGAAATTATAATCTTCTTCATGCTATTTAACTGTCATAATTTTTTTGTGCGCCATAATAATTCAGGTCTTAGAAACCCGGCCCTATTAGCAGCTTCTGCAAGCAGATAATCGTTGTTGTCAATAATTTTAAAAGATAAGGCATCAATCCTATCATAGTTGTACCTAATGTGATAACTTGTTATTCCAAATGAGATTTTATATTGTCCCGCATTTAGCCATTTGGCCGGAATTTCAACTTCTGAATTATAATATCCACATTGCCTTTCAACAATAAAGGACGGATTCAAATCATAATCCAAGGTTTGAAACACTATATTATCATCTAAGGTTTTTAGTGTAAACCATATATAACATCCTTTAACTATCTGATGAACTTCATATTCAATTACGACATAAAAGTTTTTGTTGTAGTCCAATTTTGCATTTATTTTGCGAGCACTGTCTAATAGAGTTATTTTTCTGAGGTTTATAGCTTTATTTTTATCCTCACCCTGTTCGTATAATGCATCTTCCTTAAACTCCATCTTTAAATAATTTTTTACTACTTCATTTGTATTGCCTCTTTCCATTATTTCTCCTGAACTTAATAATATGGCTTTTGCACAAAGCTTATTGATAGCATCCATATTATGGCTAACAAACAAAACGGTTCTGCCGCCTTCAGCTACATCCTTCATTTTGCCCAAGCATTTTTTTTGAAAATCTATATCCCCCACTGCCAACACTTCATCAACTACCAAAATTTCGGGTTCAAGATGAGCGGCAACTGCAAATGCCAACCGAACGTACATGCCTGATGAATAGCGTTTTACAGGCGTGCCAATGAATTCACTTATTCCTGAAAAATCAACAATCTCATCAAATTTTCTGCTTATCTCACTTTTGGTCATTCCCATTATTGCTCCGTTTAAATAGACATTTTCCCTACCTGTTAACTCCGGATGAAAACCGGTGCCTACTTCCAGCAGGCTGGCAATTCTTCCTTTAATTTTTATTTGCCCCTTGGTGGGGGTTGTAACACGAGATAAAATCTTTAGCAAAGTTGATTTGCCAGCCCCATTTCTCCCGATAATACCCAACACTTCACCCTGTCTCACGTCCAGAGAAATATCGTTCAATGCCCAAAACCTGCCATTTTCTGTTTGTTCAATTTTTTTCAATGTTACATGGTCAACCGTTTGATTGGGGTCTTCTTTACCCCTCGCTTTTGCCCACCAACTCTGCACGTCTTTGTACAATGTTCTATGACTGAGCACACCAAGGCGGTACTGCTTGTATAAATTTTCTATTTTAATAACCATTTCGCTCATACTGTATCCATAAAGTTCTTTTCAATTTTACTGAACAAAACTATTCCTATGACAAGTAAAATAATGGTAGTAATACCACTAATGGCTAAATAATCTATATTAACAGCACCCTTACCCAAAAAGGCATACCTGAATGTTTCAATTATTGAAGACATGGGATTAATGGCAAAGAGGAATTTCCATTTTTCAGGAACCTCTGAAAGAGGGTAAACCACAGGCGTTCCATACATCCATAATTGAACACCAAAGCCAACGGCAAACCGGAGATCGCGGTATTTTGTGGTCATAGAAGATATAATTATTCCCATTCCCAGACCGAGCATGGCCATTACCAAAAGCAATACCGGTGTGAGCAGCACCCATTTATTTGGATGAAATTCTGCTCCTTTCAGATAAAAAAACAGCATGAAACACAGAAAAAAAACAAACTGAATAATGAAGGTGAAAAGGTTGCTGATAACGATTGAAATAGGTATTGCCAGACGCGGAAAATATACTTTTCCGAAAATGGAAGCATTGGCAGTAAACGTATTGGATGTTTTGTTGAGGGACTCTGAAAAATAAGTCCAAGCTACTGTGCCTGCCATGTAAAAGAGCATTGGTGGTAATCCATCAGTTGGAATGTTAGCAATTTTTCCAAAAACAACAGTAAACATGATAGTAGTTAGCAACGGTTGAATAATAAACCAAATTGGGCCGAGGATGGTTTGTTTGTATATGGAAACAAAGTCCCTTCTGACAAAAAGAAAAATCAAATCCCTGTACTGCCACAGTTCGTTCAAGTTGATGTCAAACCAGCCGGTTTTTGGCTTGAGTATGGTTGTCCAGTTTTCTTTTTCTATTGATTCTGCCTGCATAAACAATGCTTTTAATAATTGCTCATCCCCCTGTAACACTCCATTGCCTTTTGCTGCTCAAACACATTGCAAAACTCTCCACAATCACCTTCCAAAAACGCTTTAGTTTGAAGATATAACCCTGGTTTGTATTGTTCATCCAGCGAATAATCAATACTATTCACTTCGTTTACCGCTATTGAACCGATCTCCTGAATTTGCAGTTTTTCTATCGGCTTGAAAATCAGGCGGTGTTTTTTGGTAAGCACTTCAATTGCCCATCTGCCGGGTGCTTCCCAGTTGGCATGATAGGCAAACAAAGCCCCGGTTTCCGTAATTCCAGCGCCCGAAAAATTGGACGATTTGGGGTGCCAATTCAAATTCCCTTCGCCTGAAACATATGTTGAGATTTCTTTGGGCTTTCCACAAAGATAAAATGCACTGTCTACAATGTGTGTCGAATTTCCCAAGAACCAGTTGTGATGTTCTGCCTCTGTCTTTTTCAAATCCTTAATGACGTGCGACCATTCGGTGAATTCAAAATTGAAGGATGTAACTCCGCCATCTTGCTCAATAATTTCTTTGGCTTTAATAATTGATGTGTAAAACCTGCGGTTGTAGGCCAGTAATACTTGTGCATCTTTCTCTTGCGTAAGCTGCACTAACTCGTTTATCTCTTCAGGGTAGCCGACACCGGGCTTTTCCAGCAGTATTTTTTTAACCCCGTATTTTAAAAGCAATTGCGTTGTTTCAGACAATGCTTCGATGCCTACAGCTACAATGGCTGATTCGGGCAATTCAGGCTTAGCAGATAGAAACTGGTCAAGTCCACCTGAGATAACTTTGTTACCCGTTTCGCTTTCAAAATCATGGGCGCTTTTTTCTCCTCTTCCAATTGCCAAAAAACCGGTCTCCAGGGCATTTAACACTTTTGCGTAATCCCTAGCCATAAGCCCCGCACCGATTAGCCACACTCTTTTGCCCACCTATTTTTTAATTTAATCGACAAATTTGAATTTGCGAAGTTACAATTTCTTTACCAGCGTAGAACCTGATATTGTTCAAAAAACCAATTTTCTGCGCTGTAAACGGAATAAATTCAAACTCAGCTAATTTATTAAAAGCCACATACGCAATCTGCAACTTATCAATAAATGCATCATCGGCTGGTGCCCCTCGCGGAATCAGAATCGGACCCGTTTCCACCTGGAATTTTTTGTTTTCAGCATGAATGTTGATGTGCTTTATGGGAAATTCCAGTTCAAAAAATTGTTTGCCATCGACTCTATACGGTATTTTCACATTTAAGTTTCGATTACTTAGCGTGGCAGATTCAATTTCTTCAAATGAATGAATTGCAGCAGATTTTACTTTTGAAATTGAAGGCGTTATTTTACTAAATCGTTCTTCATGATTACCCCAGTTATCGGCATTTTTTTTCAAGTTGGCGTGCGTTCGGAATATCTTGTGTTGATTTCGTGAAAAAATTGCCTGGAAATGAAATGCGGGTTCATAAATCAACCCTTGTTCTCCATAAACATCGCAAGCCATTACTCCTGCCAACAGCAAATATTGGTCAAGCAGCGCTCCGTTGTCAAAGCATCTCAAAATGGCTTCCACCTGGAAACGTCCGTAACTGCTCTCTTTTGTTTCCCAGGTTAGAAATGAATTGCTGAAATCAACGCATGCTGTGGTTTCCACAATTTCACTTAAATAAACTTATGATTATAGCCTGTATGCCAGTAAGATAGGGCGTATGACAAAAGTCCATTTTTCAGAAATGGGATGCTGATTAACGCTGATTTTTTATGATTAACACTGATGCGGGTTGGGACTTTTGTCATACGCCCGCAAGACACATCGATCGCTTTGATCATTTTACCTGTTTTTGTCGGTGGAACCTCATGGTTCATTCATCTTCTTTGCGAACGTAATTGCATGAGGGTTTCAGGTGATGGGAAAGGTTTCTTTGTGCGTGGTGCTTTTTGAAAGCCAATCAAACATCAGCTGGTGCACTTTGAGTGATTCAGAAACTGATGGAAGCAACTGCCGCCCTTCGGCTAATTCTTCTAACCATATTTTTGTCAGATCGCCCAAAAACGGGGATTCGATTTTTGTTTCTACAGGCGGAAGGTAGTCCGCAGCATAGCGGCTTATCGGCATTTGACTATCTTCTTTTCGCAGGTAATCGATACGTTTCTGCTCAATTTCGTGCAGGGTGATTCTTCCGTGTGGAGTCACAATGTCCCACCCGCCAAAAGCGGTGCTTGTAGCAGCCATCGAAAGATGTGCCCGGCCTTTGTAATCACCATTTTTTCCGAAAAGCTTGATGGTGCACCATCCGCCAAAATCACCGAATTGAGGCCCCCTGCCGCTGGGGATGAGTGTTTCTTCAATTTCACCTGCAACAAGTTCAGCGCTTTCGGCATCAAGCAGAAAATAAAGCAAATCGAGGTAATGAATGCCGTTGGCGCCAATTCCGATTGTTCCGGTGTTTGTCATGATGACTTTTTCGCCTTTGAGCTGCGGTTTTTCATTGAGATCTTTGCGTAGCTGGATGAAGGAATCGTAAAGCCGCATATTGAGGTTTACACAGGTATTTATGGCAAGGGATTCAATGTGTTCCGACAAGTCGGATGCTTCTTGCATACTTTGTCCGAGCGGCTTTTCCACCATGAGGTGCTTGCACCCTTTTTGGTAGGCCAGATCAACCGTTTCTTTTCTGCCCGATGCCGTGGAGGCGATGATACACACATCGAATTTTTCATTCGTTGTCTTGAAATCAGCGAGCAAAAGGTACTGGAATTTGCCTGAGTTTTGTGAATTGTCAAGCTGTTGTTTTGCACTAAGAAGAGCATCTTCCGAAATATCAACCATGCAAATTTCGGAAATGGTTGCCGCTTGTGCCGCACCCATGGCGTGTCGCACGCCCATCCTTCCCGAACCGATAATAACTAACTTCATCTTTCGTAATTAATCGTCAAGTCCCGTTCCGGCAACATTGTGACGCAACTTCCCTTCGCCTTTTTCATCTTTTCCCCAAAGGTGCGGTGAGCGGAATTTATCGGTGAGTTCATGGAAATATTCGGGGTCCATTTCGAGGTATTCCATGATTTCATTGAAATATTTGTCTGGAAATTCACCATCGAATTTTTTCACAAGTGCAACTCCATCTTCCCTTGTCAGGTGCTTGTTCCGGATTTCCTGTGCAGCATCATAAGTAGCCCTGCCAATTCCAAATTTGGTATATGTTGTGAAGTAGTGTAAGTCGTCAATTTTGTCGTCAATGCTGTTGTACTTACTGTAAGTACCCTGCGTTCTGAACGGCCGCGCTTTGAAGCCCGTGTTTTCAACCGCATAGTAATAGGATTCCTGTGGCGTCCATTTGAGATAATACCCCAAATAATGAACCTCAATTTCTTTTCCTTTCAATTCATCTTCGGTGATGGGCAAAAAGGTCATCAGATCGGCCAGTTTTATCTCGTATTTCTCGCGTAATTCTTTGATGGAAATACCTCCGAGATAAATCTCATCCAGGTTCTTAAAACTATGGTACGATTTATCTCTTATTGAAGAGAAATTATCAGCAATGGGGTTGCCGTATTCGGCTTCATTTTCACCATAAAAAACCAGCGGAATGTCAAACTTGGCGGCAATTTTTGCCCCAATGTTTTTCTGGCCCAAAATGAAGGTTTGAAAAGGATGAAAAAGATTTTCGATCGAGAGTTTTGTGAGCAGCTTCATCACCCTTCCATTGCGGGTGAATTTCACGTTGTCAAAACCGCCCACATCAATCCAGTTTTTCCAGTTCTGGTAGCCGTATTCGGTATAAAGGATGGGCGGCCAGGTGACCGTAAGAGGATTCATGTCGTATTTATATTTCAAAATATGGGCTTGCAGCGCACTGTCCTTGCCCCCGCTACCAGGCACAAGGCAATCGTAATGGCCGTCATTTCTGCGGTATTTATCTAGTAATTGGATGAGCTCTTCTTCCCGTTTTTCCCAGTCAATCTGCTGTTTGATGTCTGCATTACGGCAGGCATCGCAGACGCCTTCGTTATCTATGTGGATGGTTGGCTTTTTGCTTTTGATATTGTGCTTGAATTCCACCACAGAAGATGGTCGCTGGTTGGAAATCACGCATCTCCTGCAAAATTTCACTTCGGCCGGAAGGCCGTAATAGGTCTCCAATTTTTGTTTCGTTTCTGTACTCATCAGTTTTAAATTTTATCAAGCCAGTTTTTGTAAATCAGCAGCCCGTTTTTGGCGCTTTTTTCAGGGTGAAATTGTGTAGCGAAAACATTGTCTTTGACGATTCCCGAACAATATTCAACAGATGCATACGTGGATTTTGTCAATATGTTCTCTTCTTTTGCAGGAACCACATAAAAAGAGTGCACAAAGTACATGAATTCACCATTACTAACCCCGTTTAAGGGCGTTTCTGCCCACACTTTTCCGTTTTGATGGATTTGATTCCATCCGATGTACGGAACTTTCAACTCATCGCCTTTTTGATTTTGACAGGGAAATTTTTTCACAGTTCCTTCCACGATGTCAAGTCCCTTGTAATCACCAAACTCTTCGCTTTTTTCAAACAGTAATTGAAGTCCAAGGCAAATGCCCATAAACGGTTTTCCTGAGGCAATGAAATCTTGAATCGAATGCACTAAATTGTGCTTTTCGAGGTTYTCCATGGCCTTGCCGAAAGCGCCAACGCCCGGCATTATAGCTGCATCGGCCTCTTGCAAATCATTTTTGTCAGAAGATATTTTGGCATCAAAACCAAAGTGCGAACAAGCATGCTTTACACTGAACAGATTACCCAGGCCATAATCAATAATTACTATCTTTTTAGATGAATTCATGTTTTTGCTTCTGCCATTTCATGATACCTGCACGCAATTCCGACTTCAGTTAAATGGGCTTTAATATCTTGAAGATTTGTAGATGTGATTTTCCCAAAGCTCTTACCGCTACTTAGAAATTCAATGTTCCCTTCCACAGAATTATCTACTTCTGATTTTTGATTTTGGATAAAATCGTAGTGCAACATTGAAGCGATAGTCACAGCATTGGCATGTGATTTAGAAATCACTTCACTCACATGTTCAGGCATGCCAGGTCCTCCGTGCGCAATCACTGGAATGGAAACTCTGCTTGTGATTTCTTTGGTCAGCTMTAAATCGTAACCATTCCCCGTTCCTTCACGATCGACCGAAGTAAGCACAATTTCACCTGCACCGAGTTCTTCCGCCTTTTGAGCCCAATCAAAAACATCAATTCCGGTGTATTCGCGGGCATTGTCAATGTAAACAAGATAACGACCGTCATCTTGCTTAATGGCCTCAATGGCAACAACAATGGTTGACGAACCGAATTCCCGCGATGCCTCTTTTATTATCTCAGGATTTTTTATCGCAGCGGTGTTGAGTGACACCTTGTCAGCGCCTGCCCTAAGCACTTCTTTGATGTCTTCGATGGTGCGTAATCCACCACCCACGGTAAGCGGGATGAATATTTCTTTAGCGGTTCGTGTGATTATGTCGTGCAAGCTATTGCGTTCGTACAAACTGGCTACCACATCCATGTAAATGAGTTCATCTGCCCCGTTTTCGTAGTAATAACGGGCAAAATCCTCGGGCCTGCCAAGCACACGCAGTCCTTCCAAATGAATACCTTTCACCAAGTTGGGACCTTTGATGTCCAAGCGGGGAATAACGCGGATGTTTTCCAAGTCAAGCAGTTTAAAAAGATTGCAAAATTAAGAAAACATGCGGAGTTTGGAGGGAGTCAGCGTTTTAATGTGTTGGCAACTGCTTTTAACCATTCGATTGCTCAAGCTACAATGAATCATTCATCGTACTCTGCCAGTAATATTTCAATTTCTTCAATCAGCCTATCTACGTCCTCTTCTGAAGTGCCATCATAAAACCCGCGAATGCGTTTTTCTTTGTCAATCAAAATGAAGTTTTCGGTATGAATAAAGTCGTGTTCGTCACCAGTCCCTTCACTTAATACGGCAAAGTATGATTTTCGTGCCAACTCATATAATTGTTTTTTATCACCAGTTACAAACATCCATTTTAATGCATCCGCCTTGTGTTTTTGGGCATATTTGGCCAAAACAGGAACCGAATCTACTTCGGGCATTACCGTGTGTGATAAAAGCATCACGTCAGAATTTTCTTTAAATTGGTCATAAATTTGGCTCATTTGCCCTGTCATAATGGGGCAAATGCTTTGGCATGTAGTGAAAAAGAAATCGGCTACATAAATTTTTCCTTCGAAATTTTTTTGAGAAATTATACTCCCGTTTTGATTAGTCAATGCAAAATCTGCAATTCGATGCATTTGGGTAACATCGCGTTTGGAGATGTCAACAAGGGCCGGATTCAGATCGGCAGGGTTGTAAATTTTGAGTTTTTTGGGTGGTTGTGTGTATTGGTAAGCAAGAGAAATTCCGATAATCAGAATCAACAAAACACCGGCAACAGTAATTAGTTCAGATTTTTTCACACTTCTCAAGCATTTTCAAAACACATCAGCGTAATGGCTACTCCGATGGCGCAACTTCCTGGAGATGACGCTATTTGGTAGGAGAAATTGACTTTTTGCCCGTCATAAATCTGTAGTCCCCAATCGTTGATGTTTATTGGTTCAAAAACCTGACCATCGCTTTCAATCACAAAATTACAGCCGTCTTGTCCGAGGTAATTTTTCACAATKCCCGTTTGCGCGCATAAATCATCATCTTTGTTACAACTGGATGAGTTGAAAACAAAACCGCAAAGAATTGAAAGCAGGATGATATTTATTTTATGGTGCAGCATTCGAAATAATCGCTGTAAAGTTAAAAAAATTGGGACAATTTTGCAGATTTTTGGAAGATGACTGATTTTGCTGAGTACGGATTGTTCGGCCTATTTGCTGCTTCATTTTTGGCGGCCACAATTTTGCCTTTGAGCTCAGAAGCTGTTTTAGCTGCATTAATTGCTTTGGGATATAACCCTTGGGTTTGCCTCGAAGTGGCTACTTTGGGCAATTGGCTGGGAGGAATTTCTTCCTATTTTCTTGGTTTTTTGGGGAAATGGGAATGGATGGAAAGATGGTTTCGGGTGAAGAAAGAATCGGTAGAAAAGTGGAAAAATAAACTTGATAAATACGGTAGTTATTTTGCGCTACTATGCTGGGCGCCTCTAATTGGTGATCTAATTGCTATTGCACTGGGCTTTGCCAGAATTAATTTTTGGAAAGTAGCATTTTTTATGCTCATTGGGAAAGCAGCTCGTTACGCGGTGATTGCGTGGGTGCTGTCTGCACTGATTTAATTTTTAATGGCCGAATTTTTTCTATTGCGTTGTCAACACTTTTCACTTCTTCAAAAATCATCGTCAGCTTTCCGTTTTTCTCTCTCATTCTTGCTACGGCTGGATTTTCCTGTAAGTATTGAATAATCTCGCTGAAAATTTTCGACTGGTAGTAAAGCGATTGCTGATTGGAGATGAAATGGCCAATCATTTTCCCCGATTTTAAAATAAGCTTTTCAAACCCGATTTCCTTTGCCAGCCAGCGCAACCGAAGCGTGCTAAGGAGTTGGTGCGTTGGCTCAGGTACTTCTCCAAACCGATCAATCAAATTGGCTTCGAATTGTGCTAATTCTTGCTCGTTTTTCACTTTTGATAAATCGCGATAAATCACCAGTCGCTCCGAAATATTATTAACATAATCATCAGGAATCATGATTTCGAGGTCAGTGTCTATTTGGCAATCTTTAGTGAATGATGGATGACCGGGAGCCGGTGATGGCTTGATTGCACCTGTCTGCTGGTCTTCGGTCTTGAAGAAAACATCTTTAAACTCTGTTTCCTTCAACTCGCTAATCGCCTCATCCAAAATCTTCTGGTACATCTCAAACCCAATTTGGGAGATGAAGCCACTCTGTTCACCCCCCAGCATATTGCCTGCACCGCGGATATCCAAATCGCGCATGGCTATGTTGAAACCGCTGCCCAAATCGGCAAATTGTGTAATTGCCTGTAAGCGTTTTCTGGCTTCAGTGGAAACAACCGAAAGTGGTGGTGTAAGCAAGTAGCAGAAAGCTTTTTTGTTCGAGCGTCCAACCCGTCCGCGCATTTGGTGCAGGTCACTCAGCCCAAAATTCTGCGCATGGTTGATGATGATTGTGTTCGAATTTGGGATATCCAAACCGGATTCTATAATAGTGGTTGAAACCAGCACATCGTATTCGCCTTCGATGAAGCGCAGCATCGTGTCTTCCAGCTTCTTGCCTTCCATCTGCCCGTGGGCAATGGCGACACTTGCATCCGGGCAAACCCGTTGAATCATGCCGGCTACTTCCTGTATGTTTTGAATACGGTTATGCACGAAAAAAACTTGCCCGCTACGGGACACTTCATAGCGGATCGCATCCCTCACAGTTTCTTCATTTAATCTGTGAATTTCGGTTTGAACCGGGTGACGGTTGGGTGGAGGGGTGTTGATGACTGATAAATCGCGTGCGCCCATCATTGAAAATTGTAGTGTTCGTGGGACGGGAGTGGCGGTCAAAGTCAACGTGTCCACATTGGCTTTGATGGTTTTTAGCTTGTCTTTTGCAGCAACGCCAAATTTTTGCTCTTCATCAATAATCAACAAGCCGAGGTCTTTGAATTTCACGTCTTTCCCGACAAGCCGGTGTGTACCGATAATGATATCCACTTTGCCATCCGCCAGCTTTTCCAGCGTTTCCCTTTGCTGCTTTGCAGAACGAAAACGGTTGATGTAGCTCACCGTGCAGGGCAAGTCTTTCAGACGCTCACTGAAGGTTTTAAAATGCTGTAATGTGAGAATGGTAGTGGGTGCCAGAACAGCAACCTGCTTGCTGTCGGCTACTGCCTTGAAAGCGGCACGAATGGCAATTTCTGTTTTTCCGAAACCCACGTCACCACAAATCAACCGGTCCATTGGCGCAATTGACTCCATGTCTGCTTTCACATCTTGCGTGGCCGTTAATTGGTCAGGGGTATCTTCGTAAATGAAAGACGCTTCCAACTCGTTTTGCAAATAGGTGTCAGGTGCAAATTCAAAACCTTTTTGCTCTTTTCGCTTCGCATAAAGTTTAATCAAATCGAATGCAATTTCCTTGACCTTTTTCTTCGTCTTCTGCTTGAGGTTTTTCCAGGTATTTGAGCCAAGCCGATGAACTTTTGGCACACCGCCATCTTTGCCAGCATATTTTGAAATGCGATGCAGGGAGTGTATGCTTATATAAAGCAGGTCGTTGTTCTTGTAAATTAAGCGAATCGCTTCCTGCTCTTTGCCGTTATTTTCGATTTTCTCAAGTCCGTCAAAGACTCCAATGCCATAGTCAATATGGGTAATAAAATCGCCTTTTTGCAGGTTAGTGAGCTCCTTCAATGTAATGTCTCGTTTGGCCTTTTGATACCCTTCTTTTAACCGAAAACGGTGGTATCGCTCGAAGATCTGGTGGTCGGTGTAAAGGGCAGTTTTGATGTCATTATCAACAAACCCTTCGTGTAAACTCAATAAAACTGGAATAAACTCAATGTCTGAACCGATGTCTTCAAAAATGGCATAAAGCCGTTCAATCTGTTTTGCGTTGCTAGCAGCGATCAGGTTTTTGATGCCCACTTTTTGATTCCCCTGCAAGTTTTCGGTGAGCAACTCAAAATTCTTGTTAAAAACAGGTTGCGGCTTTTGGTTGAATGAAAAAGTTGATGTTGGTTCTAAATGGAAATTGTTTCCAAATTCCACGAGTGAGTGCTTTTTGAGCTGTTCCGAAAAAAGAGTTTTATCAACATATAATTCATCGGGAGGCAAGTGAGTGATTTCAGAATTAATGTTTTCAAAAGCGGTTTTTGCTTTTTCGAATTCTTTTTCAAGCAGGTCAATGGTGAGCTGAAAATCCTTCAGCCAAACGGATGTATTTTTTCCTAAAAACTCGAGAAAAGAGCTCCTTTTTTCAAGCATCAACTTTTCCTGTACACTGGGAATGATATTGATTTTTACCCAATTCTTGCTTGAAAGCTGAGATGAAACCTCAAAGCTACGGATGGACTCTACTTGATCACCGAAAAATTCCACGCGGTAAGGATGATCATGCGAAAAAGAAAAGATGTCAACAATGCCGCCACGTACGGCAAACTGCCCGGGGTCGGTTACGAAATCCACTTTTTCAAACTCGTATTCGTGCAGTAATTCTTCGATGAATTCAATCGAGACCTTTTCTCCTTTCTTTAATTCCAACGTGTTTTTACGCAAGTGCTTTTTAGTCACTACGTGTTCAGCCAGCGCTTCAGGATAGGTAACTACCCACAGCTTTCGCCTGCCGCTTCCAATAGCGTTGAGCACTTCGGCACGGTGCAGCACGTTAGCGTTATCAGTTTTCTCTATCTGGTAGGGGTGACGGTATGATGCGGGAAAAAAAAGGACTTTTTCTTTTCCGGCAATGTTTTGCAAGTCGTTGTAAAAATAGGCAGCTTCTTCTTTTTCAGAAAGGATGAACAGTTGTAGTGAATTGCACTGCGAACAAACCGCAGTAGCTAAAAACGATTCTGCAGAACCGCAAAGCCCTTTCAAATGAACTCGCGCCTGCTCGAAATGCGTTAAATCGCTGGATATTTGCTCTGACCGTGGGTCATTGAGATAGCAATTTTTAAGATCGTCAAGAGTCATTTCCTGCCACCACTTCTTGCGAAGAAGGCACGCCTTCTTCCTTCATAAACTGCATGGCTTTTTCCATCATTTCGGGCGAGCCAATAAAGTAGGGAGTGCGTTGGTGCAATTCAGTGGGTTGGATTTCCACAATTCTTCCAAATCCGTCTGTAGCCATGCCGCCTGCCTGCTCCACAACAAATGCCAGCGGGTTGCACTCGTAAAGTAGGCGAAGTTTGCCTTTTGGCGCAGAAGCAGTGGAGGGATAGATGTAAATACCACCCTTAATCAAATTGCGGTGAAAATCGGCCACCAGCGATCCGATGTAACGCGCGGTGTACGGACGGTTGGTAGGCTCGTCAATTTTTTGGCAATATTTGATGTATTGCTTCACGCCATCTGGAAAATGCAGGTAGTTGCCTTCATTTAATGAATAAATTACCCCTGTTTTCGGCACTTTCATGTTTGGGTGCGACAAGCAGAAAACGCCAATTGACGGGTCAAGTGTGAAACCGTTTACCCCATTCCCCGTGGTAAAAACCAACATGGCTGATGAGCCGTAAATCACATAACCTGCGGCAATTTGCTCTGTTCCTTTTTGCAAGAAATCTTCTAATGTTGCTGGGCCCGATTCACTTACCCTTCTGTAGATCGAGAAAATTGTGCCGATGGAAACATTCACATCTATATTCGAAGAACCATCGAGGGGGTCAATCATCACCACATACTTGCTGTTTTTGTGGAATTCCGAATCGAAAGATACGAAGTCGTCATTCTCTTCTGAAGCGATACCGCAAACTTCGCCTTGTGCACGCATAGCTGCAATGAATTTTTCGTTGGCATACACATCAAGTTTTTGCTGTTGTTCGCCTTGTATGTTTTCTGTGCCAAATGCGCCCAAAATATCTACCAATCCCGCTTTGCTTACTTCGCGATTCACCACTTTTGCCGCTAAACGGATGGCACTCAGCAAGCGCGAAAGTTCACCTTTTGCATACGGAAAATCCTTTTGTCGTTCGACAATGAATTCGTTTAATGTGACGATTTTGCCCATTTTTAAGTTTTGATTAATAATTGCAAATATCGGGATTTTCCTACGAATTACGAATGCCACTAATAAGGCAGTTATATGCGAGACTAATTACGAATAATTACATTTGTGCATTATGAAAATTAGCATCAGAAAAGGAGAAAAAGCTGATTTGCCGGCTGTTTTGGAACTTATAAAAGAACTGGCAGTTTATGAAAAAGCACCCGATGAAGTAGTGGTAACGGTGGAAGAAATGGAACGAGATGGGTTTGGCAAAAACCCGGTTTATTGGTTTCATGTGGCAGAAGTGGATAGTAAGATTGTTGGGGTTGCACTTAATTACATTCGATATTCAACTTGGAAAGGCAAATGTGTTTACTTGGAAGACATCATTGTGCATGAGACGTATCGGGGAAATAAAATTGGGAAAATGTTGTTTGAGAGGTGTATTCAGGATGCTAAAGAAATGAAAGCAAAACGTTTGGTTTGGCAGGTTTTGGATTGGAACGAACCAGCCGTTAACTTTTATAGAAAATATAATGCGAGTTTTGATGAACAGTGGTTAAATGGGGCATTAGAGTACGAGCAAATTCAAAATTTTCAATTATCCGAATGAAAGTATTCAAGTTTGGGGGGGCATCTGTTAGAGATGCGAATTCAGTAAAGAATGTTGCCAAAATCATGAGAAAACATGAAGGCGAAGCCGTTTTTGTAGTGATTTCAGCAATGGGTAAAACTACCAATGGGTTAGAGCGGGTTGTCAACGCATACTTCCGCAAAGAAGGCAATGCTTTTGAAGAATTGGAAAAAGTCAAAAAGTTTCACCATGATATTGTCAACAAGCTGTTTCCTGCAAAGCATGCGATTTTTGATGAAGTCAACAATACGTTAGTGGAAATTGAATGGGTGATTGAAGATGAGCCTACAGGCACTTTCGACTTCGAGTATGACCAAATTGTTTCGGTGGGTGAAATACTTTCTACCAAAATCATTTCTACTTATTTGAACGAAAATGGCATCAAAAACCAATGGATCGATTGCCGCGATTTTATCAAGACAAACAATACGTATCGCGAAGCAAAAGTCGATTGGGAATTATCTGAACAATGTATCAAACAGCTAAAGTTATCGGAAAAGGTGCTTATAACTCAAGGGTTTTCGGGATGTACTTCAGAAAATTACACGACCACGCTGGGGCGCGAAGGTTCAGATTTTACGGCTTCAATCGTAGCTTATTTGTTGGATGCTGAGAGTGTGACAATTTGGAAAGATGTGCCGGGTGTGCTCAATGCTGATCCAAAATGGTTTGACGAGTGTGAAAAACTTCATCATATCTCTTACTTGGAAGCTGCGGAATTGGCTTATTACGGGGCAAGTGTCATTCATCCAAAAACCATTAAGCCTCTTCAAAATAAGCACATTCCATTGTATGTAAGGTCATTTGTTTCGCTGGAAGAAGAGGGTACGGTTATTAACGAAGAGACCACGTCTGATTCATTGATTCCGTCCTTTATTTTTCGCATGAACCAGGTTTTAATTTCCATTTCTCCGCGCGATTATTCTTTCATAATGGAAGAAAATCTAAGCGATATTTTTGCCTGTTTCCACAAACATCGCGTAAAAATCAATTTGATGCAAAATTCTGCCATTAGCTTTTCGGTGTGTGTAGATAACGAACCTGACAAGATTCCAGGGTTGATAAATGATTTACATCAAAATGATTTGGTTCGCTATAACGAAAATATGGAATTAGTCACCATCCGCCATTACGACCAAGCTACGATTGATCGTGTTACAGTTGATAAAGAAATTCTGCTGGAACAAAAAACCCGCCACACAGCACGGATGGTGATGAAGGATAAATCAGTTTAGAGTTCAGAGTTTAGAGTTTTTATTTTTTCTGCTAAAACCTGTGAGTGTTTCAAATACGCTTCATTTGTCCAGCCCGCAACGTGTGGTGAAAGGATAACTTTTTCGGATTTCAGTAGATAATCAAACGAAGAATTTCTGATTTCCGGTTTCTGGTTTCTGATTTCTTCAAACAATTCTCCTTCATATTCCAGCACATCTAAACAAGCACCTGTTATCTTTCCTGATTTCAAATGCTCAACCAAATCATCTGTTTTCACTACCTTACCACGGGAAGTGTTGATAAGATAAAACGACTTATTAAATTGCTGAATGAAATCATTGTTAACCATAAATTTCGTTTCATCGTTCAAAGGAATGTGCAGCGATAACACATCTGTTTCTTTGAATAGCGTTTTCAAATCGACCTCTTGAACAAGATCGGTTTCAAATCCGGTTTTGTATTTATCACAAGCGATAATTTTAACATCAAGCCCTTGTAATCTCTTTGCGAAAGCATTACCCGTATTCCCAAAACCGATAATGCCAACGGTTTTTCCTTGCAACGCTACGCCCCAATTGCCTTTTCTATCCCAAATTCCTGAGCGGACTTCCTTATCTGCGTTATTCAAATTATTGAATAACGAAAGCAGCATTCCAAGAGCATGTTCAGCCACAGCATCACGGTTTCCTTCGGGTGAATTGATGCATTTGATGCCGCGGCTTTCGGCATATTCCACGTCAATGTTTTCCATGCCTGAGCCAGCACGAGCAATGAATTTCAGTTTTTTGGCTTTTTCGAGAATTTCCTTGCTTAATTTGAATGAGCGAAGTGCGATTCCATCATAAGTCGAAATAATTTCTTTTAATTTTTCTTTGGAAATACCAACCTGCACATTGCACTGCCAATCCGTTTTTTCCAGTTCTTCTTTCAGGAAGGGGTGGAGATCTTCAATGATGAGTACTTTCATTTTACATGTACATCATCCTGCCAATCATAAAATACATGAGTAATCCCAGCACATCATTCACGGTAGTGATGAATGGCCCGGTGGCAAGGGCGGGGTCAATTTTGTATTTGTCGAGCACGAGCGGAGTGAAGGTGCCGAAAAGACCTGCAAAAATTATAACGGTAAAAAGCGCTGCACTTACGGTGATGCTCAAGTTCCACGAATCACCAAAGGCGAAATTGTAGCCGAGAATAATTAACGAACACACCAGCCCATTGACGAGTGCTACTGAAAATTCTTTCCCTAATCTTTGCAGCATGGTATCCAACCCGAGGGTTTTATTAGCCAGGCCTTGAACAATAATGGAAGACGACTGCACGCCAACATTGCCCCCCATGGCAGCTATGAGCGGGATAAAAAATGCCATTTCGGGGTGAATTTTAATTTGATCTTCATAAATGCCAATTATTTGTGCGCCAAAAATTCCACCCACCAGCCCTATTAAAAGCCAGGGTAAGCGTGCACGCGAAAGCACCCAAACGGTGTCTGTGGCTTCTACTACTTCGCTGTGGCCGCTGGCCATTTGATAATCTTTGTCGGCTTCTTCTTTCACCACATCCATTACATCATCAATTGTAATGCGGCCAATGAGTTGACCCTCTTCATTAACCACAGGCAGCACTACTAAATCATATTTTTGCATAATGTTGGACACTTCTTCCAAATCGGTATTTGTGTTCACAAAAATCACATCAGATTTGTAGAAATCAGCAATGGTAGTTTTTACAGGGGTGATTAGCATCCGTTTCAACGAAACGATTCCAAGCAATTTATCGTTGCTATCCACCACATATATCGTGAAAACATAATCTACCTCCTCGGCCTGCTTGCGCATTTCGAGCACGCATCGTTCTACTATCCAGTTTTGATTTACTTTAATGAGTTCTTTGGTCATCAGAGAGCCTGCTGTGCTTTCATCGTAAGTGAGCAGTTCAACAATGTCGCTGGCTTGTTCCTCGTCTTCAAGGTAGGCAATGACTTCTTCCTGCTTTTTATCGGGAAGTTCGGCAATTACATCGGCTGCATCGTCCGAGTCGAGATTTTCGATGAATTGTTCGGCAATTTCTTTGGAAGAAAGGTTGGCCAAGAATTCTTCGCGCACATCTTCTTCCAGTTCAACTAAAACATCTGCCGCTTTTTCTTCATCGAGTAGTTGATAGAGGAATTTAGCTTCCCGCATTGAAACCTCATCCAAAATTTCGGCAATATCAGCAGGGTGCAGTTCTGAAACTAAGCTATTTAGCTTAATTTCATCCGCAGTTTTGATTGATTCCTTGATGGAACCGAGGTATTTTTTGGTGAGTTCGAACTGCATCACACACGTGATTTTGTGCGCGGCAAAAATAAGGTTTCTTTCAGGAAGTTTGAATGAGGTGGGTAAGTTCGATGAACTCGCTCACGGATAGTTGCTCGGGTCTTTTTGAGAATAGATCTGGGTGTTGAGTTATAATTGTTGAGTTTGAAATAAATGGTTTCATGGTATTTCGCAGCATTTTTCTGCGTTGGTTAAAGGAGGTTTTTACTACTTTTTTAAACAGGATTTCATCGCAATCCAATTGCTGAACATCATTTCTCCGCATTCGAATTACAGCTGATTTGACTTTAGGTATTGGTGTAAAAACCTGTTCACTTACTGTAAATAAGTATTCAATGCTGTAAAAGGCCTGTAACAAAACACTCAATATGCCATAGGTTTTGCTGCCCGGTTTCGTAGAAATTCTTTCCGCAACTTCTTTTTGCAACATACCCACCACTTCGGGGATTTGGTCACGATGTTCATATACTTTAAACAGAATTTGTGAAGAAATGTTGTAGGGGAAGTTGCCAATAATAGCCCCCCTCCAGCTCCCTGCAGAAGGGATGGCATTAAGCGGAAACTTGAGGAAATCACCTTCAATGATGTCAAGGTTTGGGTGTTGAGATTTGAGGTAGGACACTGCTTCTGCATCGGTCTCTATGCAATGCAATTTCCATTTCCCATCCTTCATTAACCATTTTGTAAGCGCTCCTGTTCCCGAACCTATTTCCAGCACTTCATCATACCCATTGCCTGTGAGTGAGCCAACGATTTTTTGGGCGATGTTTTCGTCTTTTAGAAAGTGCTGGCCGAGGTGTTTTTTGGGTTTTATCACCAAACGAATATACGAATTGAGCTGAATGAAACTGTTCTCGATTTTTTTTCGTAAGTTGCGGAACAGCGCCTACAGTGCATTGAAACGACACTTTAGCCAGTCGTTGGGCACTATTAAAAGACAATAGAATATGATGAAAATATTCCTGCCTCTATTACTCTTCGTCCATTTAGCTTCGAATACCTGCGCTCAGGACACTTTGGACGTATATTATTTATCGGACAAAATTTACAACGCCTCATTCGATGTACAGTCATTAGAAATGACTTCAAAGCGTGAAGACGGCTTTTACTACAAAAACACAAAAGACATCAGATTGATATACAATAGAAAAATCAATGAGTACTTGATATTGTGGACTTCAATTGGATTAGATAACAAAGAAAAGTTTCTGCACCTAAAATTAAAATATCACTCCACTGACAAAAACAAAATGTATGTAATGTATAGCGAGAACTCTGGAGATCCTTGGTTCTATTACGTTTCACCAATTGATGACATAAACAAGAACGGAACCTTGAAAATAATTAGCAAGGATGTGTACAATGAGGTTCGTGGAGGTTATTATATTACTAGCTTAATAAAGAGAATTAATCAATAAACTGGAACCCTAAGTTTGATTACAAAAAAGAAAAAAACAGTTGCCAACAGGGTGTGTAAGCAATAGCCCACATAGGCTTGCGCACAAAAGCCGCTACTGCTCATACACAAACCGTTCCGCAAAAATCACCTTTTCCGAACCAAAACTTTCCGTAGTACAACTTGCTTTTGTTCAAAATCATTCAACCACTTCCAGCAACGTACGAAAAGCCACAAAGTTGCCTTTGTAACGTTCGGTATGTTGCTGCTGTAGCTTGGGGGCAAATTTCCGCTGGTATTTTTCTAATGTTTGCAGGTTATCGCAAGTATATTGAATAGAGTAGGTGGTGCCATCTTCTTCATCTACCAACACTTTGCAAATTTTATTTTCGGTGAAAAGCCCGGTAGCCATCACATCGGGAATGTGGGTGGTTTTCATCCATTCGAGCCAATCGGCATGTGCATTGTTGTCAATTTTTACAGTAACGTTGTAGATAATCATTCTTGATGTGTGCGTTAGCTGATGTGCTAATTGGATTTCTCGCTTGTTCGAACTGACAATTGCTAATTGATGTCATCTCCTCGCAGTTCGCGGAATCGTTTTCTGGCCTCCACTACAAATAAACTGCCTGGGAAATCGAACAAGAGCGTTTCGTAAAGCGATTTGGCTTTTTCGAGGTCGTTGAGGTGAAACTGATAAATTTCGGCCAGATTGAAAACAGCATTGTCGGCCAAAATATCCCAAGCGTAGTCGTCAGCAATTTTTTGAAGATAATCGGCAGCAAGGCGGTAATTGCGTTTTTTTACAGCCACTTGATATTTGAGAAAAAGGATTTCGTCATCAAGCGAATGATTTGGGTAAACTTTGTTAACAGAGTCGAGCTTTTGCAACGCAAGCGAATCTTTGTTTTGGATGAAAAGTAGTTCGGCAGTGGCAAATAGCAACAGCGGTTTCTCTGTGGTATCAATTCCTGTATTATCGGTGATGATAAGCGAAAGTTTCAACGCATCGTTGGCAATCAATTTTGATGTGGAACCCTTCAGCACATCGAGCTGGCCTTTAGCAAAACCGAAATCGCCTGAGTAATACGAAATTTTTGCCCGCTTGAATTTGGCTCTTTCGCCCAATTCATCGTATTTGAAATCCTTGTCCACCTGTGAATAGTATAGCGCAGCATCCCATATTTCACCTTTGATGAGCAAAATATCACCCAAATCAAGCTTGCATTCGCCTTGCAATTGCTTATTGGATCGGGAAAGTTGAATCGCCTCTTCCAGCAACGCAACGGATGTATCGGGCTTGTGCAGGTAATAGGCCAGCAAATGGGCTAACTCTTTCATCAATGGAACAGTGGAAACCGATCTTCCAAGTTCGTTGAAGGTCGAATAGTAATTGCTTTCGAGCTCAGCAAGTTCAGCATCGGTGTAATTTCCGCTTGTGATTTTTTTGTTTAGCGTATTGAGCAGTTCGGTTTTTGAGAGTCGGTAAAAAGAGCTTTCCATCCCTTTTTCAATCACATATTTGTAGCATTTTACCGAAAGGTTGTAATTGCCATTGGATGCGCATATGCGAGCCAAATCCACCAACCGTCCCCCTTGCTCTTTGAGCCTTTTGTCGAGCGCTTTTGCCTGTAAGAATGCTCCTTCAAAATTCTTTTGCTGGATGTAAATCCAGACCAGCATTTCGGCATATATTTTTTTGCCTGGGTTTTTCTGGATGCGCTTCAGTAGTTGTTCTTTCAGTAGCCGGTTTTTTTTGGTGTCTTTTTCAAAACTCATTGTGCGCTGCAGTTCATTTTGCACCGACTGGAGGTAGGCTTCATTGACTTCAAGCAATCCCAAATATTCTTCGATCATTTCTTCGTGCCGACCCATTGATGAATAAACGCGTGCAATATAAGTATGGAGCGGGTAGCGGTCTTTGAGCATTTTCCTTCCCCGCAAGTAGGTTTGCAGTGCGTATTCTTCTTTTCCTTTTTTTAAAAAAGCATTGGCGAGTTGAATCACCTGACTTTGGTTGGGTCTCAGATCTTTGATAGCGCGTTCGTAGATTTGCGCTGCTTTGCCTGTATTGCCTGTGATTTCATAAATATCTCCTAAATCAATTAAATAATTGGCATTGCCCGGAAATGTTTTTAATTGTTTTTTGACAAGCTTTTCTGCCTGTTTATAATTATTGGTTTGAATAAAGCAATCTCGCAACTGATTGTAATACAGATCAGTAGGTGTTTTTTTATATAGTTTTTCGTAGTAAAGAGCGGCTTTGTCAAATTCGCCTGATTGAAAATAATGCGATGCCAACTGCTCATCTGTGGTGGACTGGGCGTGAGAAAATGAAAAAACTGCAACCAGCAACAATGATAATATGATGTGGAAGGTTTTCATCGCATAGAATACAACGGTAAAGCGGTTGATTTGTTACAAAAATGAAATTTTTTGGACGGCTGTTTTTTACTTCTGCTTTTGTTTCAGCTCTTCAACGATTTTCTGCACTTTCGGATTGCGCTCCTCAAACTTTTTGATGGTAGATTGGTGCCAACTACTCATATTTTCGATGGATTCGATGAGGCGGGAAACGGCCTCCGATTCCGCATTAAAATATTCGTTGAAATGTTCTTCGGTGAGCAGGTTGTTTTTGATGTCGGTTTTCAAATCGCTGAGTTGTTTTCGAGAGTATTCAAGCATGTCAACTTCTTCAATATACGTTTCCCGCAATCTTCGTAACGATTTTCGAGTGACCTGATAATCGGAAAGTAGAAAACCGGCTTCTTTTTCCATCGTGTCGGTGTAGTTGTCTTGRATAAAYTTAAGYGCTTCATTGGCTGTGCGGTAATATTTGTCAACGATARCTGTGTCCATACTTTCGAGTTTGRTTGTYACGTTGTCAAGATGSCCCARCAAGCTATCTGCTTTTGCCATTTGCTCTTTGTTGTAGCCGGGGCTGCATGCAGCCAGCACYACGGCAGTTATTGCTAACAAAATAAAATGCAGTTTCATTATCTTAAATTTAATCAATCGTGTCAAAGCCCGTGTATTTCACCAGCGCTTCGGGAATTTTGATGCCTTGGGCCGTTTGGTTGTTTTCAAGCAAAGCTGCAACAATGCGGGGAAACGCTAAAGCGCTGCCATTTAGTGTATGCGCCAATTTTGNTTTTCCATYCTCTTTGAGACGCAATTTCAAACGATTAGCTTGAAACGACTCAAAATTGGAAATGGAACTCACTTCCAGCCATTTTTGTTGTGCCGCTGAAAAAACTTCCATGTCAAAAGTGAGCGCGGAAGTGAAGCCCAAATCGCCACCACATAGTTTGGCGATTCGAAATGGGAGCTCTAGTTTTTGCAACARCCCTTTTACGTACTCAACCATTTTATCGAGTGTTTCATATGATTTYTCAGGATGTGTAATTTGCACAATTTCCACTTTGTCAAACTGGTGTAAGCGGTTCAGCCCGCGCACGTCTTTGCCGTAAGAACCTGCCTCGCGCCTGAAACAGGGGGTGTAACTCACGTTTTTTATTGGCAAATCTTCTGCCTTTAAAATAACATCTCGATAAAGGTTGGTAATAGGCACCTCAGCCGTAGGTATCAAATATAAATTATCTAAACTGGCATGGTACATCTGCCCTTCTTTATCCGGAAGTTGCCCTGTGCCGAAGCCCGATGCTTCATTGACAAGATAGGGCGGCTGCACTTCTTCATAGCCTATTGCAATGGCTTCATCCAAAAAGAAATTGGCCAATGCGCGTTGCAGCCTTGCTCCCTTGCCTTTGTAAACGGGAAAACCGGCACCGGTAATTTTATTGCCCAATTCAAAATCAATGATGTTGTATTTTGTTGCCAAATCCCAATGTGGTAAAACCGGTTCGGACAGGGTTGGGATTTCGCCTTCGCTGTTTATTATTTCGTTGTCTTCTGATGTTGTCCCGGCCGGCACGCTGTCATTGGGCACATTTGGGATGTCGCAAAGAATTTTGTCGAGTTCTGTTTTGGCACGATCAAATTCTTCTTGCAACGATTTACTCGTTTCTTTGAAACGCGCACTTTTTGCTTTTAATGTATTGGCTTCTTCCGCTTTTCCATTTTTGAACAAATCACCGATTTCTTTGGCTAATTTGTTTGATTCGGAAAGGATGTTATCAAGTTCGGTTTGTGCTTTTCGTCTTTTGCCATCCGATACGAGGGCTTGTTCAATTAAGCCGGCAGCATCAAAATTTCGCTTGGCAAGCCCGGCAATGACTTGATCTTTATTCTCCCGTATGAATGAAATTTGCAGCATGTTTTTTAATTGTGGGCTAAAATTAGCACAAAAGAAAAATCCCATCCCAATTCAACAGGGACAGGATTTTCTGACGAATCAATATTTTGTCCCGCTAATTGGCAATGGGCTCTACCGAAACGTACGATTTGTCTTTTTTCTTCTTTTTGAACGTCACAGTGCCGTCAATCAGCGCAAAAATCGTGTGATCTTTGCCCAGTCCCACGTTTTCACCCGGATTGTGTTTGGTGCCGCGCTGGCGGATAATGATATTACCTGCTTTGGCAAATTGGCCTCCAAAAATTTTCACGCCAAGGCGTTTGCTATGAGATTCTCTGCCGTTGTTTGAACTCCCGGCTCCTTTTTTGTGTGCCATAATCTACGAATTACGAATGGTTATTCTTCTGAATTCTCTTCTTTATTTTCTGCCTTTTTTTCTTCTTTTTTCTTAGCTGTTTCTTTTTTTGGAGCAGCTTTTTTCTTCGGGGCTTCAGCTTTTACTTCAGCTTTCTTTTCAGTTTTGGGTTTTTCAACCTTTGCTTCCACCTTGACAGGCGAATCTTCTTTTTTAGCGGCTACCTTTTTAGCTCCTTTTTCTTCGATTTTTTCGATTTGAATTTGGCTTAACAATTGACGGTGACCGTTTCTTACTTGGTAACCTTTTCTTCTTTTCTTTTTAAAGACAATCACTTTATCGCCTTTCACATGTTCCAGGATTTTTGCCGTTACTTTTGCCCCGTCAATTACAGGAGCACCAACAGCAACTTTGCCATTGTTTTCAACGAGTAAGACGTTGCTAAATTCCACCTTGTCGCCTTCTTTTCCTTCAAGACGATTTACAAAAATTTGCTGGTCTTTCTCAACCTTGTATTGATGGCCGGTAATTTCAACTACTGCGTACATTTTTTCTACTTTTTGTTAAAAGGGCTGCAAAGATATAAAAAGGAAATAACTTCAAGTCAACTTTTGTTGACCAAATAAACCCCTAAAAGAATTATAGTAATCCATAGAAGATGCATCATCGTAACGGTTTCTCCGTCAATAATCCCCCAAAAAATGGCCACTACGGGAATCATATAAGTTACGCTTGCTGCAAAAAGTGCAGTGGTATGCTTGATGAGCATGTTAAAAAGAATGACGGCAAATGCAGTTCCGAAAACTCCCAAAAGTGCAATGCAGCCCAAATGTAGCAACGCGTTTGGTTCGGTAAGATGTTCGGCAAAATCAGAATTCAAAACATGAATTCCTGTAGGCGGGCCAATCATTACAAAGGCCAGCGCAGTGATAAGTGTGGAGTTCAGATCTTGCAGGTATTTTTTGATGATATTCACGGTTAAGCCGTAGCAAAACGTAGCTCCAATTACAAAAAGGCCGTATTGCAAGTTGACGGAAATGCGTTCGGTTGAGCCTGCTACAATCAGCCCTATTGCTCCTGCCAGCCCGATAATTACCCCCAAGGCATTCACCCATTTGATTTTAATTCCGAATAAAATGCCAATGAACAATGCAAATAGCGGAACAGTAGTGTTGAGCATTCCAGCAAGCGAACTGGTGATGTGTGTTTGTGCAATGGCAAAAAGATAGGCAGGAATGCCGTTTCCAAAAAGGGCAACAAATAGGAGCGGTATCAGGTATTTTCCTTTTAGGATCGAAAGGTTTTTCCAAGCAAAAGGAATCAATACAATAAATGCGATCAAAATTCTTGTAGAGGCTAACTGGTATGCGTCAAAACTCTTCAGCCCGTATTTGATAAGCATGTAAGAACTGCCCCACGTGAAAGCCAGCACTAACAGTGTAGTCCATTGCCATGCTTTATTACTCAAATCAATTTTCATGGGTGGCAAAAGTAGGTATATTCATTTCAGTTTAATTATGCGAATAATGGGTTCACCTACAGCACTCTATCCAAAATAACATAGAAGGAGCATTCATTTTATTCGCAACAAATTAGCAATTTTTGTAATTGCCGCTCATCCTGCATCGTGTATCTATATCTTCAATATTCAACACATCGTCAAATTAGCAGATTGTCACATTAATCTTTCCTTACATTTGTTTCGTGGAGTTCTTAATTCAAATCACGGATATCACCAAATTTTATAGAGTGGGCACCGAAATTATTAAGGCGCTGAATGGTCTTTCACTTGAAATTCAAGAAAACGAATACGTAGCACTGATGGGGCCTTCCGGCTCAGGCAAATCAACGTTGATGAACATGCTTGGTTGTCTTGACACACCTACCGGTGGCCAGTATATTTTGAACGGGACCGATGTGAGCTGTCTCAACGACAACCAGTTGGCCGAAATCCGTAACAAAGAAATCGGCTTTGTGTTTCAAACATTCAATTTGATGCCACGCTATTCAGCTTTAGAAAATGTTTCGCTGCCGTTAATTTATGCCGGTATGAAACAAGAAGAAAGAGAAAAAAGAGCGCTGGAAGTGCTGGGACAAGTGGGATTGGGTGACAGGGTGAGTCACAAGCCCAATGAACTTTCAGGAGGGCAGCGGCAAAGAGTGGCGCTGGCGCGAGCACTTGTCAACAACCCATCCATCATTTTGGCTGATGAGCCGACCGGTAATCTCGACTCAAAGACATCTTTTGAAATTATGACTTTGCTGCAAGATATCCATGCCAGTGGTAACACTATTATTGTGGTAACGCACGAAGAAGACATTGCTCGCCATGCCCACCGCATTGTGCGGCTGATGGACGGTGTGGTGGAAACTGACGAAAAAAACTCAAGCGCAACTTCMGCTCTAAATCCCGCTTAACTCAGTTGTTTTTGAAKAAGAAAGTCAAAAAAAACATCCTATGGACAGGACTAATTTTCTTAATTATTTCCTCCGTTCCAATATATTTCTCGTTGAGTTATRTATACAGAGATTACACCTTCWGGCATTAYGTAAAACATACCGTTTTCCCGTCAATTAAMTTTGACATTGAGAATTTTATTTTTTCCAATGACCTAACTACTGTTAATGATCAGCTACCCGATAGTTTCAAGATAAAAACCATCAAGCTGAATATTTCCGATGCTACACTTCAAAAATTGGAGGAGCAAAGGCAAAAAAAATTAAATACTCCTCATATCGTCATAAAAAGCAATGATAATCCTTTTCTCAAGGCAGAGATTGGTTTTAGGGATAGTATATATAAGGTAGAATTGAGGTTGCGGGGAGATGCACTCGACAATTACAACAGGGGCTTGGTCAATGCATCTTTCCGAATAAACCTTGAAGGTGATAAGGAGCTGCTGGGGTACAAGAAATTTTCGTTGATAAGGCCTTTTCAGGAGAACGGATTGTATGGTTTTTTTTACTACAAATACCTGGAGCATGCGGGTTTATTAAGCAATGATTTTCATTTTGTTAATGTTGCTTTAAACAGAAAAGAGATTGGTATATTTATTCTCCAGGAGTCATTTGAAGACAATCTGTATTTATCGCAGGAAAGGAAGCCGGGCCTGATCTTGAAATTTGAAGATGACTGTTTGGAGTTGGGAAGTAAATCTTATGTAAGCAATTTCCCCCGTTTGGTTCCCTACGGAAAGAAAAAAGTGCTTAATGATTCAGTCCTGTCAGAATTTTACGGCTACGTTCTCCAGCACATTGATTTGATGTTATCAAGTCAAATAAGCCCTGACAGCATTATTAATTACCGTGCTTTTGCAAAATTTGTTGCCTGCTCAGATGTTTTTACTGCTCACCATTCCCAAGAATGTCATAACGTTAGGCTGTATTTTAATCCGAAAACCTATAAGTTAGAACCAATTGCTTGGGATCCGGCTTCTTTTTTGTTTGTTCCCTACAGTCCGCCAAATGTCCTTTTCTCGGCTTATGCCCATAGGTTACCGGTTTACAAATTCCTGGCAGAGGATACTTCCTTTGTTTCGTTGTATTTGAAAGAATTACACAGGCTTTCAGCTTCTGGAGAAATAAATGGTTTTGTAGATGAATATGACTTGTTGGTCAAAGCGGTAGATTTAAAGTTGAACGAATACATCGGCAGCCCGAGGTTTGAGAAAAAAACCATTTCAGATCACCTGGATAACATCCGAAACCAATTTTATATTAAGCATAAATTAAATGCATTTGCATATAAAGAAAGTGGGGTTGTTACCCTAAAAAACAATACATTTTTGCCTGTTTATTGCTCTCATATTTTGGTTAATGATAGTAGCATAATGATTGAGAAGCTTATTTATCCGGAACAACCATTAATGATATCAACAGGTGATATTTTCCCAAAAAATGATTTCTTTTGTTTTTATAAATTGCTAAATGAAAATCAACTTTCAAAAGAAGCTATCTTCGTTTTCAGGAAAATGCTCTGATTTCACTTATATGTTTTGCATCTCATAACTTAAACGTGAAAATCTACACCAAAAAAGGCGATAAAGGCAATACATCACTGTTGGGCGGCACACGTGTGCCCAAAAGCCACCTGCGCATTGAGACCTACGGCACAGTAGACGAGTTAAATTCCCATATTGGCCTTATCCGTGATCAACAAATTGACCAAATTATTGTTAAAGTCCTCATCCAAATTCAGAATCAATTGTTCACCATCGGTTCGCACTTGGCCAGTGATCCCGAAAAAGCCAAAGCCAAAATTCCTGATTTGAATGAAAAAGAGATCACTTTGCTCGAAAACGAAATGGACCAGATGCACGAAGTGTTGCCCGAAATGCGCTCGTTTGTGCTGCCGGGGGGACACCGGGCCGTTTCCCATTGCCACATTGCCCGCTGCGTATGCCGCAGGGCTGAGCGAAGAGTGATTGAACTATCCCTCCAAAGTCCGGTTGACGAGCTGATTATACAATACCTGAATCGTCTATCCGACTATTTGTTTGTGTTGGCACGCAAACTTTCGCATGATTTGGGTGCTGATGAAATCCCGTGGCAGCCAAATAAGAAGTAGCTTATCTGCATTTTTGTTTTAATAAATCGCCTGAAAATTTCCTTCATTTTCATATCTTCGCGCGATTTTTAGCAGAAAATTTTCAGCAAATTTATCATAAATGACTGAAAATCAGATGAGTAAAATAATATTTTGCAATTAATAAATTTCAGTTGCATTTGATAACAAAAAATATACTTTTGCGGTTTAATTGAAGGCGGTAAAATAAACGAAAAATGTACTGGACACTCGAATTAGCATCATACCTTGAAGACGCCCCTTGGCCAGCCACAAAAGATGAGCTGACTGACTTTGCCATGCGCACGGGCGCTCCGCTCGAAGTGGTAGAAAACCTGCAGGCCATCGAAGATGAGGGGGACATATATGAAAACATTGAAGAAATCTGGCCCGACTACCCCACCAAAGAAGACTTTTTCTTCAACGAAGACGAATATTAGGACGCTCGAAATACGCCTGTCCTGATCAAATCGGGAAAACTCGAACCAAACTGAATTTCCTTTACCTTTGCCTGTTTTTAAGTCAATTTGTCAGTTTACCTGACGATAGGCATAGCCAATAGCGCAGTGGCATAAACTTTGACTTGCTGCAAGCACAAAATTAATTTGCGCAACGGCTTGAAGTGCAGGTATAATCATCAGTAATCTGTGTAATCACATTTCCATGTTAGACACCATTACAGAAGCTTTTAAGAAGGTTTTCGGCACCAAATCCGATAAGGATATCCGTGAAATACAGCCTATTGTTGAGCAAATTCATGCGGCTTATGAAAGCATCAAAATTTTGAGCAATGATGATTTACGCGCAAAAACTACTGAGTTCAAGGAGAGAATTAAGGAATATATTAAAGAAGAACAAGACGAGATTGATGCCATTAAAAAAAGAATTGAAGACGATTACGATATTGACATCGAAGAAAAGGAGGCTCTTTACGATAAAATTGACGAACTCGAAGAGCAGGCCACTGAAAAAATAGAAGAGGCCCTCAATGAAATCCTGCCCGAAGCATTTGCTGTGGTGAAAGAAACTGCTCGCAGGTTCGTGGAAAACGAAACCGTTGAAGTTACTGCGCAAGAATGGGATAAAGACCTTAGCACATCGAGAGACAGCATCGAAATTCGTGGAGAAAAAGCAATATGGCATAACCATTGGATGGCTGCGGGCTACGAAATTACCTGGGACATGGTGCATTATGATGTACAGCTCATTGGTGGGATAGTGCTACATCAGGGCAAAATCGCTGAAATGGCGACTGGCGAAGGTAAAACGGTAGTAGCAACGCTACCTGTTTATCTCAACGCCCTACCGGGTAGAGGTGTGCATTTGGTTACGGTAAACGATTACCTTGCTCGAAGGGATTCCCAATGGATGGGGCCGATTTATGAATTTCACGGTTTAAAAGTGGACTGTATTGACCTGCACCAGCCAAATTCCGAAGGAAGAAGAGAGGCTTACAGAGCAGACGTCACTTTTGGAACCAACAATGAATTTGGCTTTGATTACCTGCGCGACAATATGGCTGGAAATCCTGATGATTTGGTACAACGAAAACACAATTACTCSATTGTTGATGARGTTGATTCTGTGTTGATTGACGATGCGCGAACTCCGCTCATTATTTCAGGGCCGACACCGCGYGGAGACATCCACGAATTYAATGAATTGAARCCCAAAATTGAGCGGCTGGTGAAAGCRCAGCGCCAGTWTGTAACTAGCGTTCTTKCCGAGGCGAAGAAATTACTTAACCTTACGGAAAATGATACTCTCGCCAAAAAAGAATTGAGCAAGAAARCAGATGATGGTGCTTTGGCGCTGYTGCGCGCTTTTCGTGGATTGCCTAAAAACAAAGCRCTCATTAAATTTCTGAGTGAACCGGGAATGAGAGCCAAGGTACAAAAAACCGAAAATGTCTATTTGCAGGACAACGCCAAGGAAATGCCTAAAGTGGATGCCGAACTTTTTTTCGTTATTGACGAAAAGAACAATACCATCGAACTCACAGAAAAAGGCATTGATTTGATTACCGATGACAGTGATGACGCCAATTTTTTCGTACTACCTGATGTAGGGAGCGAAATTGCCAAAATCGAACATGAAGAACTTTCGAAAGAGGAGGAACTCCAAAAAAGGGATGAGTTAATGCGTGATTACTCGATAAAAGTAGAGCGCGTGCACACCATCAATCAATTGTTGAAAGCTTACTGTCTTTTCGAGCACGATGTGGAATACGTTATCATTGACAACAAGGTAAAAATTGTTGACGAGCAGACAGGACGGATTATGGAAGGCAGAAGGTATTCTGATGGGCTGCATCAAGCCATTGAGGCCAAAGAAAATGTTACTATAGAAGCAGCTACACAGACCTATGCTACCGTTACTTTGCAGAACTATTTTCGAATGTACGATAAGCTGGCAGGAATGACCGGTACGGCCGAAACCGAGGCAGGTGAATTATGGGAAATTTACAAGCTTGATGTAGTGGTTATCCCAACCAACAGGCCTATTGTCAGGGGCGACATGGAAGATTTTGTATACAAAACCACCCGCGAAAAATACAATGCTGTGATAGAGGAAGTGGGAAAACTAAGTGAAGCCGGTCGTCCGGTGTTGGTTGGAACCACTTCTGTTGAGATTTCGGAATTGCTCAGCAGGATGCTTAAAATGAGTGGCGTCAAACACAACGTGCTCAATGCAAAGCAGCACCAACGTGAGGCAGAAGTCGTAGCTGAGGCAGGTTATTCAGGAAATGTGACCATTGCTACCAACATGGCGGGACGAGGGACAGACATCAAGTTGAGAGAAGGTGTGAAAGAGGCAGGCGGTTTGGCTATTGTGGGTACCGAAAGGCACGAATCAAGGCGTGTTGACCGCCAGTTACGTGGGCGCTCGGGCAGGCAAGGCGATCCCGGTTCGACTCAGTTTTTTGTTTCATTGGAAGACAACCTCATGCGCTTGTTCGGTTCTGACCGCATTGCCCGGTTGATGGATCGCATGGGTATTGAAGAAGGCGAAGTCATCCAGCATTCCATGATTACCAAATCCATAGAGCGTGCGCAGAAAAAGGTAGAGGAAAACAACTTTGGTATTCGAAAACGATTGTTGGAATACGATGATGTGATGAACAACCAGCGCGAAGTGATTTACAATAAGAGAAGGCATGCCCTTTTTGGTGAACGCATCAGTGTGGATGTGGCTAACTCGATGTATGATGTGTGTGAAGCAATTGCACTTCAGTATCAGGAAATGCGTGATTTCGAGGGTTTCAATATGGAGTTAGTTCGCACACTTTCGCTCGAATCGCCTGTAAGCGAAGATGATTTTGTGAAAATGAGCGTGACAGAAATTGCGGAAAAAGTTTACACAATTGCCTATGAAAATTACCGTAAGAAATCTGAATTCGTTAGTAAAGCTGCCTTTCCGATCATCAAAAACGTGTACGAAACCCAATCGGGAACTTACGAGAATATCGTAGTGCCGTTTTCCGATGGCATCAGGACACTTCAAGTAATTACCCATTTGGAAAAGGCCTTTAAAACCGAGGGGCGAGATTTGCCAAAATCATTGGAAAAGAACGTTATGCTTGCCATGATTGACGATGCATGGAAAGAGCACTTGCGCGAAATGGATGACTTGCGGCAGTCCGTTCAGGGCGCAGTTTATGAGCAGAAAGACCCACTGCTGATTTACAAGTTCGAGTCATTCGAATTGTTCAAGCAAATGCTGAACAAGGTAAACCGCGAAATCATTTCATTTCTCATAAAAGCTAACCTGCCCGCTCCTGATCCCAGCATGGTACAGCAGGCACAGCAGCAGCAAACTGATATGAGCCAAATCCAGGCTACACGTACTGAAATTCCGGAATATGCCGAGGCACAACACGAAGTGGCTCATCAGCATCAGGGAGAGCGTCAAAGAACACAGCCGGTTCGAGTGGAGAAAAAGACCGGCCGCAATGAGCCCTGCCCCTGTGGCAGCGGAAAAAAGTACAAGCATTGCCATGGGAAAGGGTAAAGCGATTAATGAATTTGATAATTAGCTAATTAACCGGCTAAATTTCAAAGCATCTCATTTGCTAGATTGGCTAACTCCGAGCGTTCACCTTTTTCCAGCGTAATGTGCGCAAACAATTTATCTCCTTTAAGTCGGTCAATAAGGTAGGAAAGTCCGTTGCTTTGTTCATCGAGGTAAGGCGTGTCGATTTGATTGACATCACCCGTAAAAATAAACTTGGTGTTCTCTCCGGCACGGGTAATGATGGTCTTGACTTCATGTGGGGTGAGGTTTTGGGCTTCATCAACAATGAATATAATGTTCGATAAACTTCTTCCTCTGATGTATGCCAATGGGCAAATAATAATTTTTTCCTCCTTTATCATCTCGTCAATTTGCCGGTGCCGTTTTTCGTTTTCGCCAAATTGATTTTTGATGAATTTCAGGTTGTCCCAAAGTGGTTCCATATAGGGCGTTATTTTCTCTTTTACGTCTCCCGGAAGATAGCCCAAATCTTTGTTGCTGAGCGGCACGATGGGTCGCGCAAGCACAATTTGCTTGTATTTTTTTCGCTGTTCGAGTGACCCGGCCAGTGCCAGTAGAGTTTTTCCTGTGCCTGCAACGCCTTGCATCGTGACCACTTTTATTTCAGGACTCAGAATGGCATGCAGGGCGAAAGTCTGTTCGGCATTTCGTGGCTTGATACCGTAGGTGTAGTGCTTTTCAACCTTGTCAATGCATTCCTTTAGCGGGTTATAACAAGCGAGGGTTGACGCTTTTCCATTTTTCAAAATGTAGAAATGGTTGTTAACCACTTCTCGGTCCATAAAACTGATGTCTTCAATATAACCGCTGTTGAAAATCTCGCGGATGACTTCGCTGTCAATGTTCTCTACGCTGGCCTTGCCTGTGTAAAGGTTTTTGATGTCTTTGATTTTTCCCGTTTCGTAGTCCTGCGCATCAATGCCGAGGGCCTTGGCTTTGATCCGAAGATTCACATCTTTGGTAACCATAATCACCTTCCGCCCATTTTCTTTTTCCCTTAAAATAAGCGCTGCATTGAGAATTTTGTGGTCGGGTTTCTTCTGATCGAAGATTTTTTCAGCATCCACCTTCAACCCATTGCTGCTCATTACGATTTTAAAGTCACCCTTGCCTTCGCCTTGAAGCGGTATCCAGTTCTTCAGCGAGTGGCCAGCAGAGAGTTTGTCAATCATTCGAATGAACTCACGCGCTTCGTAGTTGATGTTCTGGTTGCCTTTTTTGAAATTGTCGAGTTCTTCCAATACAGTTATCGGAATGGCCACATCGTGCTCGTCAAAGTTGTTGATGGTTTCGTGGTCGTGAAGAATGACAGAGGTATCTATTACGAAAATCTTTTTTTCGCGTTTCTTGTTGGGCATGTTTTGGATCAGGAATTTTAAACTGGTACAAAAGTAGGTGGATGCCGAGGGGCTTTTTTCGGGAAATTTAAAAAAGTATTAACCGTTGATTTTTGAAAAGTTTTCTTGACAAAGAGATTTGATTTTTTAAAATTGTTTTGTGTTGTGATTTAAAATATTAAATATCTGAATTTCAGTAGTTTAAAATATTTATCTCTCAAAACTATTGACTTGCCGACACAAAATATTCATACAGCGAAAAAAATTCTGCTATGTGATTTTTAATGCCTAATTTAGTTAGCGAAATAATTTATCAACATGCTGACCGAACCGGTGAAATACGATTCAAAAAACAGGGAGTTCATTATCTCTCAGCGGCAAGTGGAAATTATGATTAAAGGACTTGAAAACATAGAGGAACTGGAAATGCACGAATACAGCGATAAAATCGAAGAACTGATGGCTGAGTCAAAAAATAACCCCWATGCGTTAACCACTTTTATCAACTATCTGAATTGATTTTTACTTCTTTGATTTGTTCCAGGATCTGATAGTACATGTCCACTTCATAATACCCTTCTTTTATTCCTTTTCTATCGCTAAAAGTAATCATGATGATGTTCTCTTTTGGGAAGAGATGTACGTACTGTCCGAACAACCCCGATGCTTTATAGTCACCGTGCCCTTTTGTGCCCATCCACCAGTGGTAGCGTTGGTAGTCACGATCGTTCATTTTTGAGAATTTGAGCCAGCGATTGTCTGTGGTGTCCACATCCAATATTTTATCAACCCACGCTTCAGGTACGATTTGCTGCCCATCCCAATYGCCCCTATTCAATACYAATCGTCCAAATTTTGCAAAATCGTGTGCTTTCGCATTGAAGCAGCAAAACGCCTTTATTGTGCCGTTTTTCTTGTCCAAGCTCCATAGCCCATCGCTTTCGGTTCCGATTTTCGACCAGATTTTTTCTTGCAGNTATTCATCAATGCTTTTTTCGGTGGCGTGTTCCAGCACCATGCCCAACAATTGAGTGCTGCTTACATGAGCGTATCGGTAAAAGGTTCCGGGTTCATATTTCACCTTTAATTTTTTAATATAGCCGTTAAGGTTTTTTCCGTAATAAAATTTTAATTGCTGTGAAAAGGGCAATGCCGGATTTTTTGCCTGCTTAATGCCCGATTTCATGGTCAGCAAATGCTCGATGGTTATTTGGTTGAAGTTTTTCTTTTTCGCCAGTTCTGGAATGTATTTGGCTATAGGGTCGTTCACTGAGCCGATGTATCCTTCTTCAATGGCAATGCCCACTAAAAGCGAAATAAAAGATTTTACGAGTGAAAAAGTAGTAACCAACGATTCCCGTTCATACCCTTTATCATAGCGTTCGTAAATAATGCTGTCATTTCGGATAAATAGCATGGCAACCGTTTGGCTATTCAAAAAATACTCGTTGAGTGTTTGTTCATAATTATAGTCATTGCCAGCGGTTGGAGTTACTCTTATTTTCTCTCCCAACGACTGGTCAATGGCTTCTTTGAAATAAAATGGCTTCTCTGCTGTTTCGATGGTTTTGTTCGGGAAGTATTTGTAGTCATCCAAGTCAGGGACATTTTTCATCACCGAGCGATAGAAGTGGCAGGAATTCAGCACAAAGACGGTAAAAAAAATCAATATAAATCGCATCCTTTCTTATTTTTTCCTGAAAGCAAACTCCACTGTTCCACCTTTTTTAAATGTTGATTCGATTGCATCCAAAACAATGAAAATCGGACCGGTCAATTTGAAAAACAATTGCTGCATGAAAAGGTTAAACTTCGAATATTCTTTCACGTATTCTTTGTTCCCTTTCAGCAATTCGTAAAGCGCTTCTCGCTTTTTATGAAACATATTTAAAATACTTTGCTGCGTGCCGTATGGATTGTATTCGATACTGAAATGCTTTTCGCGAATAAGTTCAAAACCGAGTTCTGTCATCAATTGCTTAAAATCCTTTGTAGCAAAGAAAAATAGGTGACGGGGCGGGTCCATGTGAAACCATTTTCCCTTGAAAATTTGTGCCTGCCAACTGCCTATATTGGGAAATGACATAACCAAAATTCCGCCTCTTTTCAAGATTTTTTGGATGATCTCCAGCGTTGCTTTCGGTTCTGTCAAATGCTCAAAAACATGAAAAAGGGTAATTGCATTTAAGCTTTCTGATTCAAAATCATTTTCTTCCAAAAAACCGATTTTCAAGTTAATTCCTTTGATGTCAGCAGCTCTTTTGGCTGAGCCGCCTTCTGGTTCAATCCCAAAAATTTCAAAATTGCCTCTGTCTTTCACAAATGAAAGAAACCGTCCGTTGCCACATCCGATGTCAAGCACTTTGCCCTTTTCCCCTAAGTGATTTTTGATGATATCCGCCCGCTTTCCTCGGAAGTAATCCAGCATTTTTTCAATCCACCCTTCGTTGAATTTTTCTTCACCCACCCCATAATAGGAGGTGTCATAGGCTCTTGCAAGTTCTTCAGGTGAGGGGTGTGGGGAGAGAAAATAAGCGTTGCAATTTTGGCACTGATTGATGTGGTAATTTTTCCCGAAAATGTCGTAGGTAGGATACAGAACAGCGCTGTCTTTGTTTTTGCAATAACCGCAAGGGTTTTCGGTATCGTTTTGCATTACTTGCTCTTCAATTCATACATCTTAAATTGCGCCAGATTCATTCGTTGCAGGAAATGTTTGCAAGAAGTTTCCAAAACACCTAACCCATATTTCACGCTTCGCCTAAAATTAATGGAAGAGCCTTCAGCGAAATACTTGGTGGGACAAGTGACTTCGGCAATTTCGTATCCTGCATAAATAATTTGTGACAGCATTTGGTTGTCGAAAACAAAATCATCAGAATTAGCTTCCAAATTGATCGTTTCGAGCACTTTTTTTGAGAATGCGCGGTAGCCTGTGTGGTATTCTGAAAGTTTGTAGCCACCCAAGAGGTTTTGGCTGAAGGTAAGAAAGCGATTGGCAATGTATTTATAGATGGGCATACCACCCTTCATTGCCCCCGTTCCAAGAATGCGTGAACCGAGTGTGCAGTCATACAACCCATTGGCGATCAAGTAAGACATGGAAGGAATAAGCTTTGGCGTATATTGGTAGTCGGGATGCACCATAATTGTGATGTCAGCGCCCAATTCCAATGCCTTTCGGTAGCACGATTTTTGATTGCCACCATAACCCAAGTTCTCTTCGTGAGAAACGATGTGTTTGATACCGATTTTTTGCGCCACTTCCACTGTGTTGTCGCTGCTGGCATCATCTACCAAAACCACTTCATCTACAACATCCAAATCAATCTCTTTGTAAGTGTCTTCCACGGTTTTGGAAGCATTGTAGGCGGGCATTACCACTACTATTTTTTGGCCTAGAATCATTTTCAAATGGAAAGCTGCGAAGTTAGCGATTTAGTTTTTCCTTTAAAATCTCAAAATACTGTCCATGCACTTGATAGCCCTTTGCTCTTGCCGTAAATGCATCTTGTTGCGCCTGTTCGAAGTTGTTATTGCGGTAAAAAGCCAGTGAGCGGTTGTAATAGCTCACAGCGTCAGTTTTGTTTAAACGAATACAAATTGTGAAATCTTCAATGGCTTTTTTGTTGTTTTTTAAATCGAGATAAGCGGCACCCCGCCAGAAAATGGCATCAAAATAGTTGGGGTTCTTGTGAATCGCTGTAGTGTAATCTTCAATGGCGCGCTCGTAATTATTAAGCTTGTAATAAGCTGCTCCTCTCCAGAAAAAGGCTTCGTGATTATTCTGATTTTTCGATAAGTAATAATCATAATCAGCTACCGCATTTTGGTAGTCGTTCAGTGAGCTGTACACATTTCCGCGGGAAAGGTACGCTTCATCATCTTTGGGGTTGAGTTCGATGGCTTTGTTGAGCGCTTTTAGCCCCAAGTTAAATTTTCCAAGATGAAAATAGGCCAGCCCTGCATTGTTGTATGCTTTTTGGTAATTGGGATTCAATGCCAAGCACTTTTCAATATCCTTCAGTGCCTTTTGATACTGTTCAGTTTGATTGTAGGAATAAGCTCGGTTGTTGTAAGCAATCTCCGAAGGATATTTTTCAATGGCATTAGTCCAAAGTGTTTCGCTGCTTTTCCATACCGATACTTGGTTGAAACATATCCAAACCATCCCAATTGAATAAGTGCCAATAATTCCTGCGAAAATGACTTTTTGTTTTTTGAATTTTCCGATAGCCCATTCATATCCGTTTCCAAGAATAAAAAAAAGGCCGATATAAGACAGGTAGGTGTAGCGGTCTGCCATCAGCGCTCCGCCAACAGGCAAAAGTTGCAGCACTAAAGCAACTGAAATGAGAAAAAACATAGCCCCGAAAATGATGGCTTTTGTCTTTTTACGAGAAAGAAAAACAGCAAAAAAGAGGGCAAGCATAATTATCAAGTACAGGTAGAAAATAGCAGGCAGCGAGCCGTTGATTTTGGCGGGATACGGGTAAAAACAAACTAAATCAATTGGTGCAATCATTTTGTATAAATAGGTGAGCAGCCCATAACTCGCCAAAAAAATCCGGTCGAAAAAACTATAGGATTCCATTTCCTGAATAGCGCCCGTAGATTGTTGTGAGAAAATAGCAGTGACCCCGAAAATGAGTGAAATGGCAAAAAAGGGTATCTTCTCAATAACCAGTTTAAAATTGAATTTTCTTTCCTTGAAGTAATCAATCAGCAGCAAAATGAGGGGTAGTACTACTGCGGCAGATTTGGAAAGGCAGGCAAGAACAAAGAATAGAAGTGAATGATAAATTCCGAATCTCGAGTTTTGAGTTTCGGGTTTTTTCGAATAATAGATTAATGCCAATAGAAAGAAAAAAGTGTAAAGAACATCCTTCCTTTCCGAAATCCAAGCCACAGATTCAACATGCATCGGGTGAATACCAAATAAAAATGAAGTAATAAAAGCCACATTTTGGTTGCCTGCTAATCGTTTGATGAAAAGAAAAACCAGCGAGACATTTAGCAGGTGAAACAACAGGCTTACAACATGTAACGCGGTTGAATTTTCGCCAAAAAGAGCATGTTCTACGGCCCACATTTGGGTAGTTAGTGGGTGGTAGTTGCCTTTGTGAAACGAGGTGAAAATATCTTTGGTATTCTGCCAATTGAGTTCTTGTATGATCTCGTTTTCAACATAGTAGGAAATGTCATCAAAACTCACAAAATCGTGGTTGAATACGGGCAGATAAACGAGAAATGTTACACCAACTGCAATAAGCAAAAGTTTATTTTTCTTCACCCACATCAGTTGTTTACTTTTTCAATCCATTCTTTGGCCGACAAATGATTCGGTTCAATTTTCAGCACGTTTCCCCATGCATTGAGGGCACTTACAGTATCACTTTTCAACAGGTAATTCCCCCCCAGGTTGTACCAGGTTTCTGCATTTCGTGGATTCAGCTTCAGTGATCTTTGGTAATAATCAATCGCGCTATCAACAGAGCCTTGCTCGTATAAGGCATACCCCTTTTTCAAATAAACCCCGCTTAGCCCTTCGGTGAATTTTTTACAATTCGGGTGTAAAGGCATTAATTCTTTCGCTCTTAACCATACTTCTGCTGTATTATCCAAATCGTCTAAATTGAAATAAATCACACCGAGATTTAGTAGCGCGTCTACATAATCAGGGTGAATTTTGAGTGATTTTTTTCCGTACTCAATTCCTTGCAAAAGCAATTCTTCTTTGCGCACAACATCGTTTTCTTCTTTTGCCAGTCGCAGATAAGATACTGCCGCATTCATATTGGTTTTTGCGCTGTTGGGGCATGCCTCTACATCTTTTAAAAAAAGTATGTTGTTATTTTTCCAGTCCAAGTTTCTGGAAATAGTTTTAAAACTACCTGCAAACACCATCAGTCCGACCAGCCCCCATCCCAATTTCTTTTTGTTTCCAATTATTTTCATAATGATGGCTCCAAAAGCAATAGAAAACCCTAATGATGGCTGGAAAAGTAGCCGGTCGGCCATAGGGGCGCCAATATCAACCGCAAAGTTGGAGACGATGGAAATGGTGATGAAATAGAAAATAATGGAGAATGATAAAACGGACTTTTTTTTGAATTGCATGATGGCATAAACCAAAAGAAAGCTATTCATTAATAATGAAATAAAAAACCTGAAATCGAACAGCTCCAAATAAGGAATTTGATTGTAGGAATAATCATACGAAAGAGGGTGTGGAAAAACGAGCAACCCAAGGTATTTACCAAGAACGAAAATTTTAGTGGCAAAAGCTTGTGCTGCTGTTGCGTAAAGAAAAGGGGCATTTAGAATTTCACCGGCTTGCCCGCTTTCAAACCCTACCACCATGTTCCTTACCAACAAATATCCGGCAGTTACAAATACAAAAGGTAGTGTGAGTAAAGACGCGTGTTTTAGTGACTTGTCATTGAAAAAATAGAGCAGCAATGGAACAATCCCCAAAAAGGTGATGGCGCTTTCTTTGGTAAGAAGAGCGAGGAAAAAGCAAAACAATCCGGCAATCAAAAACAGCATATTTCTTTTGATCAGCGTATGTTTGAAATACGAATACATGGCAACAACGAGAAGCAATAGCGCAATAATTTCATCCCTGCTTTTGATGTTGGCTACCACTTCGGTATGGATGGGGTGAACGGTGAAAATTAATACCGACAAAAATGACAGTAGTTGGCTTTCCTTAAAAACAAAGGCATTCAAAAACCTGAAAAGCATAAATACGAGCAAAGCATACAATAGCAAATTAATAAGATGACCTATGAGCGGGCTTTCACCAAACAACTGGTATTCGATTGCAAAAACTACCAGTGAAAACGGGCGGTAACGCCCGCCAGCCAAATCGTTTTCAACATTTTCATAGCCAAGAAAAAAATCCGTTGTGATAATCTCAGGAATGCCGTCAATTCCTTGTTTCACAAACTCATTGTCATTAATTACCAGAATATCATCGAGTGCGTATTCGTTGAAAAGTGTGTTACAGTAGAGGCAAAAAGAAAGGGCAATAATAATTAAGGCGAGATACCTGTTGTATTTAATGCAAAAAGTATTGATGTGCATAGTTTGAAACGCTACAAAATTGGTTACAAAGCTTGAGATTTTTCATTTCAATTTTACGCATTAATTTTCAGGAAAAAGCAAGACGAACTTAAGTGTGCATCAATTTAGGATTGATTAGTAACTCGCACTGGTTTCCTTTTTGCCTTTCGGGATGTTCATTCCAAGAAAAATTTCGTGTGAGCCAGATGAATATTTTCTAATGTTAGAAAGTGTGGCATCATAAGAGTATCCCAAGTTGAAATTACCTTTTTCAAAACCGAGCATCAGCACAAACGATTCATCGTGCCGATAAGATGCTCCAAGCCACACCATCTTTTTATACAACACTTTTGTGTTGATGTCCAATTGCACTGGTGCTTGGGAAATGGCTTTCAATAAAAAGGATGGCTCAATTTCAAATTCATCATCTATTTTGAATTTATATCCACCGGTGAAAAAATAATGGCGAACGAGTGTATTTAATTCGGATGTTTCCGCTTGTAAATCAATTTTAGTTTGAAACAATTGTGGAATTGCTAATCCGATATAATAGTTATCAGAATAAAAGTACGCACCTCCGGTAGCATCAGGAAGGATAGCGGTGACTTTATTGCCTTGAATAGCATTATCGTTTTGCTCATCTAAAGTGAGCATTGTGTTGTCCAAAACGTATTGCATTATGTAACCCGCCAGTCCGAGTGACAACTTTGATTTGTCTGTCACCTTGAAATGATAGGCGTAAGCCAATTCCATCCCTGTTCTGCGGTCGGGGCCAGTCATATCATTGAATAAAACCCCACCAACACCCATATTTTTGATGATTTGGCTGTGTGCACTGAGTGTTTGGGTAGAAGGTGCGTAGCTGATTCCTGCCCATTGTTTTCTGAAAGTAAGCGTAAGTGGAATGTAGTCTTTGCTACCGGCCACTGCAGGATTCAGGAAAAAGTCATTGTACATATACTGGCTGTAGTATGGTAATTGCTGCCCAACTGCTATTGCAGCAATCGCGGTCGTAATCAATAAAACAAATAGCTTTTTCATAACATAAATTTTATCGAACAATTCGTATAAAACCTGTATGTGATGTTCCGTCAATCAATGTAATGATGTAATAATAAGTAGCTGCTGGCACATCCTTGCCGTTGTAGGTGCCATCCCACGCATCGGGATAACCCGTTGAACTGAATAGCACAGAACCCCATCTGTTATATATTTCAACCGTAGTATTATCATACAGTCCCCTGATAACCCACTTGTCGTTTTTCCCGTCATTGTTGGGTGTAAATGCCGTAGGGATGTTCAGGCAATTTTCGCTTTCAATTTCTACATTCATGGTATCAGTAATGCCACACCCGTTGGCATCAACAATATTAATGATGTAGCTGCCTTCAGTCAACTCGCTTATATCTTCTGTATTTTCACTATTAGACCAATTAAAAGTATAGGGAGTTGTGCCGCCTGTTACCGAAATGGCTATTTCCCCATCATTCTCATTGGGGCAACTCTCATTAGTAATCACAGAAGCTAAAGCCATTGGCGTTATGCTGTTTACAGTAATAGAAGCAGTGTCAGCACAGCCGGTATTGTCAGTTACGGTTACAGAATACATGCCTGTTGAAAGCCCTGTTGCTACAGCAGAAATTTGGCTGTTTGGATCATCCCATTGATAACTGTAAGGTAAAGTTCCATTGGAAGCGATGACAGCAGTCATTCCTTCCGATGTGTTGCAAAAATCATCTGTTGATGATGTGGATAAGGTTAAATTACAACCGGATGTGGTATCTGCCAGCACAATACAAGCAGTGTCAGTACAGCCGTTGCTGTCACTAACAATCACACAGAAAGCTCCTGCACACAAGCCTGTTGCAATATCCGAAGTTTGATTGTTCGGATCGTCCCATTGATAATTATAGGGTGAAGTTCCGCCAGATACAGAAACTGCCGCCACCCCGTTGCAGTTGCCGTTTGTAGGATTGGATGCAGATGTAGTCAATGAAAGAGCAGCAGGTTCGATAATGATTACAGATGCGGTTCCCGTGCATCCTGCTGAGTCGGTAACTGTTACATTGTAACTGCCTGCACATAATCCTGTAGTCACTTGGTTGGTTTGATTATTCGGGTCATCCCAAAGGTAAGAGTATGGTGATATACCTCCAGTAACATTAGCCACTGCCGAACCATCGCAGTTTCCATTGCAGGAAGCATCTCCCCCGTTAACTGAGACAGTGGGACCGCCAATATCACTAATTACAAGACTTGCCATTGCCACACAATTGTTGGCATCTGTAACAGTGATGTCGTAAGTGCCAGCGGCAAGCCCTGTAGCTGTGCTGTCGGTTTGCCCATCCGACCAGAGATAGGTGTATGGTATTGTTCCGCCTGATACCATAACAGATGCGATTCCATTGTTCCCGCCACAATTGGTGTTAGTAACCGAAGTAACAAGAGAAATAGAGGCAGGCTCATTGACTGTAACGGAAATACTATCGCTACAGATGTTTGTATCGGTAACAATAACGGTATAAGTGCCTGCTATTAATCCAGTGGCAGTAGGAGTAGTTTGTAAACCTGTTGTGGCATCCCAGTTATAGGAATAAGGCGAAACGCCACCCGTTGCAACCACAACCGCATTTCCGTCATTGTTACCATTGCAAGTTACATCAGATGAAAAAACGGATAAACTGATCGCAAGGGGCTCATTAATTGCGAAGGATTGAATAGCCATACAACCATTTATATCGGAAACGGAAACAATGTAATTTCCTGCTGTTAGACCTGTTGCAGCGCTATCCGTAACGCCCGATGACCAATTGTAGGAATACGGTGTGGCTCCGCCCGATGCTGTTATTGTTGCCGAGCCGTCATTACTACCATTGCAAGTAACATCATTTGTTGAAATTAAAACGGCTGGTATTGAGTTGCTAATATTGATGCTATCCAAAATAGTGCAACTATTTGCATCGGTGATTGTAACGTAATAACTACCAGCTACTAATCCCATTTCTGTATCGGCTGTGCCGCCTGATGACCACATATAGGTGTAAGGTGATGTTCCTCCGCTTACGTTAATGGATGCCGAGCCGTCAGCCGCTCCGCAAGATGCGTCAACTGTATTTATGGTTAAAGTGATGGGATTGGGTTCATTTAGAGTTGCGCTGGTGATTGCTTGACATCCACTTGAATCGATTATTGTTACATTATATGTTCCCGCTAAAATCCCATTCAAATCTTCGGTTGTTGCTCCATTTGTCCATATATAAGTGTAGCCCAAAGTTCCGCCTGAAACGGTTAAATCAATTGCTCCATCAGCACCGCCATTGCAAGTAACGTTTGTGGTAGTGAATGAAATTGAAATTGGAGAAGGTTCTGTAATGATGGCGTTTGCAGTACCCTGACAGCCGTTGTTATCCGTAACGGTAACGGAATAAGTTCCTGAACAAAGTCCTGCCAAATCTTCCAAAGAAGAATTATTTGACCAGACATAACTGTAAGGCGATGCTCCTCCTGAAGGGGTCAGGTCAATAGAGCCATCGCAAGCTCCATTGCATATAGCATCAGTAGTTGAAATGCTCACTGTAACTGCCCCGGGTGTTGCAATAGTAACAGAATCAACACCTTGGCAGCCGTTGGCATCGGTAACGGTTACGGTGTAAGTACCGGGACAAAGCCCATTCAGATTTTTGGTAATGGCGCCATTTGACCACAGATAAGAATAAGCTGGCTGGCCACCCAAAACGTTCGTGATTATTTTTCCATCGCACGTGCCATCACAACTTGCATTGGTTACATTAAAGCTCAAGCTGATGCCGATGGTATCAACGATAATAGTGCTTGCATTGGCTTGGCAACTGCTGGCATCGGTAACGGTTACTGAGTAACTTCCCGCGCAAAGACCGCTCAAATCTTCGGTAGTAGCTCCACTTGACCAACTATAGGTGTAGCCTGATGTGCCACCCGAAATTGTTAAATCGACAGCCCCATCGCAAAAGCCGAGACAACTGGCATTTGTTGCCGCAATGCTTGCAGAGATTGGCGTTGGCTGGTTGACGGTAGCGCTGAAAGTGGTTTGGCAACCGCTTGCTTCCGTTACCGTTACCGTATAAATGCCTCCCAAAAGTCCACTGATGTCTTCGGTGGTAGCACCATTAGACCAGTTGTAGGAATAAGGCGTTGCTCCGCCTGAAACAGTAATATCAACAGCGCCATCACTGATTGCCTGGCAACTTGCATCGGTAATGACTGCTGTAACGGTAGGACCTCCTACATTGCTGATATTTGCATTAGCCGTTTCAATACATCCATTGGTATCTATTACAGTAACGGAATAACTTCCTGCGGTCAATCCTGTTTCTGTTGAGCTGGTTCCGCCACTACTCCAACTGTAAGTATAAGGACTAACTCCTCCGGCAACTGCAATGGTGGCTGAACCGTCAGCAGAGCCACAACTTGCATCGGTTGTTGATGTGGTTAATATAAGTGCTGAAGGTTCATTAATTGTTACGGATGAGATTATTTGGCAATTATTCGCATCAGTTATGGTTACAGAATAAACTCCAGTTGTTAATCCAGCTAAATCTTCAGCAGTTGCTCCGTTTGACCACGAATAAGTGTATAGAAAAATTCCTCCTGTTACTGTTAAATCCACCGAGCCGTCAGCTCCGCCATTGCAATTGACATCCGTTGTGATTGTTGTGGCACCCAATGCATTCGGTTCGGTGATGGTAACGCTATCAATTGCTTGGCAGGAATTGCCATCGGTGATGGTAACGATGTATGTTCCCACAGCCAATCCTGATAAATCTTGCGTAGTTGATCCGTTGCTCCAATTGTAAGAGTAAACAGGCGTTCCACCCGAAACGATTAAATCTGCCGAGCCGTCATTTGTTCCGTTGCAGGAGACATCTGTGCTTGTAATTAAAGTGCTTAAAGCAGATGGTTCACTAATCGTTACTCCCGTAGTGGCAATGCAGCCATTGGTATCGGTAACCGTAACATCATAACTGCCAGTGGAAAGCCCTGTTAAATCCTGTGTTGTTGCCCCATTAGACCAGCTATAAGAATATGACGTTGTTCCGCCTGAAACCGTCAAATCCACTGAGCCGTCATTTCCGCCATTGCAACTGACGTTGGTACTACTGATGCTCGTGCTCAAAGCAGCGGGTTGGCTTATGGTAACACTTGACGTTGTAGTACAGCTATTTGCATCGGTGATAGTTACGGTGTAGGATCCCGCAGCCAATCCCAATAAATCTTCTGTGGTAGCTCCATTAGACCAGCTATATGAATAAGGTGTTGTTCCGCCTGTTACTAAAAGGTTGGCTGTTCCGTCATTTCCGCTATTGCAACCAACATCGGTGCCTGTAATGCTTGCCGATAGGGTAGTAGGTTCTGTAACTGTAGTGCTACCGACTGTTTGGCAACCATTACCATCGGTTACGCTAATGTAATAGATTCCTGATGTCAATCC
>NVWW01000135.1 GCA_002746335.1 Flavobacteriales bacterium
ATACAATAGAACTTTATCATCTAATTCAATCAGATAAGTATGGACTTCTTCACTATAAAAAAATTGATTGTTTATTTCGTAAATATCAGTTTGCAGTTTTGTGTAAACTGGTTCATTTTTCATAGTGCAAGAATTCAGAAATAAACTTATGACTGTAAATATTGTTATCATTTTCATCCTGTATTTTTCAAATTGCCACTAACGTATGTATAAACGTAATATACATTTATACACTTTATAGAATTACTCGCCTAAATTACTGAAAATCTGCCTATTCTCAATCTGGCAACGCAGCTTCTGAGACTTCTTGCGGATAGTGTGAGTGTGAGTTTTACCGGTATTCAATCCGTTGTCTCGCCCCGAAACAAAGCCCCTGGAAGGAACTTAAATTCTGTCATTTTTCTGAAATTCGTAGAATGTGCATTTGCTGCTTTTGTTGGCACCATTAATTACAATGTAAGTAGGTATTATCAACTTCTTAACTCCTCCATGTCTGCTATGATTTCATCCAGTTTTTTAAACACACGGCTATAAATCAAATTCACGTCCAATTTGTAAAGCTGTGCACCAAAGAATGCTAATATGCATACAACTAAAATTACCCCGAGTATTCCAATTAAGGGTATCCCAAAGACTAGGTAGATGTCAGAATAGTTCAAAATCACTTTATTCACAAGTGCTTCACCTAGTGAAGTCCCATTATGACTTGAAAACCAAAACCCTAGTAACATAGATAGAAAAAATAAGGGATAATAAAATCTAGCCATTCTTCTATTAACAGAAAGTTGTTCCTTCATCCAGTTGTCAAAAGTTTTAAGATATTGATAGCTGTTTACATTTTTATCAATTTTTTCCAATCCATTTGATAGCCTTTTATTGACAATAACTATTACACTTAATATCAAAAAGAAGCCCACACCCATGACAGGAATCCCAGTGAAAAAAGAAGCACCCAAAAGCAGGAATGAACCTACAACTATTACAGTCAGATTTATTTTGAACATTCTTTTAAATTTATCGATGATATGTATCGATTTTTGACTGTACAGATCATTCAGTTTTGGAGCGACTAATGCATCGCTTTTCAGAAAACCTTCTTTCCAAATTGTTTCAATTGACTTTTCCATTTTATAATGTTTTTAGTTTAATAATTTTTTTAATCGTTCTTTAATTCTTTTAATGCGTACACCAATATTGTTAGCATTGGTGCCAATAATGTCAGCGATTTCCTGATATGGTTTTTCCTCCAGATAAAGCAAAATCACGCCTCTGTCTACTTCAGATAATTGCCTGATAGCTTTATACAGTTGATCAAGGGGTTCGTCTGCAAATGCACGGCTATCTTCTATTACTTCGGCCGGCAAGTAATCAGAAACGAAATGCTGGTGGTTGTTTTTCTTTTTCTTGAGCAAGGTCATACATACATTCAAAGACAATCTATATATCCAGGTAGACCATTCAGATTGTTCACGAAAGTTGTCTCTACTTCTCCAAATCTGTAAACATACCTCTTGATAGTAATCCTCGAAATCCTCTTGGGTATTGGTATATGCCCTACATATCTTTATAATGATTGCGGCAAAGGGTAAAATTGATGATGTATAAAAATCGCTACTCACTTTAATTTTTTCTTATTTAGTGGCTGAAGTCAAAGATTATTACATGCTAATGAATATTTTTTATTTTTTTCAAAAGACCTGGATATTGGGGCAACCAGTATTGGTGATACGGTTGGTATATGAAAGGCAGGCGATTTCGAGGCACTCATCCTTCAAGTTACACAAAAATTGAAGCGGGCTATACCCCTTGAATTAACAATTATACCGCCTAATTTTTATATGCTTTGCTGCACAACGATAGTATAGATTCTATTTACGTAGCTTAAGTTGTGTCAGTTTTCTGAAAAATAATGGCTGGATGTTAGTTGTTTATTCCCGGCTTTGCTTTTTGCTGCCTTTATACATGCTGTAGTGATGGAACTTGCATTCCAAAGCACCGTTGAGTAAATGCACTCTTTTTGAAGTTTTTAAGCCAACATGTTTCAGCGCTTCAGGATTTCCGCTAAATATCCAAGCGTCAAAACCGGTGTACTGCTGCTTTAGCTGATCACCTATCATCGAGTACAATGCAAACAACTCATTTTCGTGCAGGCGCTGCCCATAGGGCGGATTCATAATAAGTGTGCCGCTACTGCTGATGGGCAGCAATCTTTTAAATCCTTTTCTAAACACTTCAATTTCCCGGTCTAATTCAAAATCAAGCGAAGCCATTTTGCAAAGTTCAACAGCGGTGTTTGACTGGTCTGCAGCGGTAATTAGTTTGGGCGCCACGGGTCTCATTTCATTAACACCTTCATCATAAATCCGCTGCCAAAGTTCGGGATCATAATTTTTCCACTTCATGAAAGCATATTCCTTGCGCTTGATTCCTGCCGGCATGTTGCGGGCTATCATGGCAGCTTCCATGGCGATAGTTCCGCTTCCGCACATGGGGTCAATAAATGGAGACTGCTTGTCCCAACCCGAAAGCAGAACAAGGCCTGCCGCCAGAACTTCATTGAGCGGAGCGGCATGCGTGCCACCTCTTCGGTAACCCCGCTTGTGCAATGAGTCCCCTGAGCTATCCAGTGAAATGGTGCATGTTTCATGCGATACATGCAGATTCAGGCGAATATCAGGATTGACCTTGTCAATCGAAGGGCGTTTCCCCTCCTTTTCCCGAAATTGATCTGCGATGGCATCCTTCATTTTTAATGAGGGAAAATTCGAATGCGTAAAATGCTCTGCGAAAACGATGCTGTCGATGGCAAATGTTTGGCTTGAATCAAAATACCAGCTCCAGTCGATGGCCTTTACCTTATCATACAGTTGCTTTTCGTTTTTTGCCTTAAAGATATGTATGGGCTGTAATACCCTCAGCGCGGTGCGCAAGTGAAGATTGCTTTTGTATAGCAGTTCTTTGCTGCCAATGAACGAGACTCCTCGCTTAATGGGCTGAATTTCCTTTCCGCCCAGTTCCTCGATTTCTCTTGCGAGAACTTCTTCTAACCCAAAAAGGGTTTTTACCAGCAACTTCATTTTTTATTCCTTGATTTCGTTAAGTTTGAGCATAAAGCAAACCACTTCGCATTCGTATCAGCGTTATAACATAGAAACTTGCATGTATCTCCTTTAATCATTTTAATAACGACCAACGGTTTGAATAAAGCGCGTTTTCAATGCGCTTTATTTTGTGTTGTGCGCAGTTTTTATTTTTTATAATTCAATCGTTATAACGTTTCTCCTCTGTCCGGCTTTGTGAACCAATTTTGATGCCGATTTGTTTTGTTCCTTAGAATATGGCAGATCACGGAGTCAATAAATGAGCATCTAATTTCTTGATGAGAAATTCAGTCCTTTCTATCATTCTGTCGGTATCCCGGATAAAAAAAATGTAGGTGCCATAGTAGGCCTGCATTGAGCCGATGAAGGTTCTGTTTATTCTCAATAACTCGTAGTTGTATGGAATGGCTTCTTGCCGCCAGATGTATTCTTCAAAGTCGGAGCGAATAAAATCCAGCATGTAGAGATTATAATCTCTTTGTACATCCTGTGCTCCAATACCATATGTTTTAACATGCTTTTCGTAATGTATCGTTAATTCTCTCCTTAATTCGGGATTCGAGACGATGTGGATGCCTTTATTCTTTAACAGGTCATATCCTGTGATGTCAAGTGAGACACGTGGATAAGTTAGCACCTTACCCAAATGAAAGAAGGTCGAGTCGTTAGCCGGCCTTCCCTGTTTCAAATCATCAGTGATAGTTGCGAATGAACGGGCAATCTGCCCGTTTCGGTTGCGGTGGTTATGGAAATGTTGCAAAGATGCTTTCATGTTGACCACCACTTCGTTGAGGATCTGGAATTCGATTTTTCTCTCTTTTCTCCCCTCATTCCAATTGTTTATTTGTACAGCCAGCAATATTCCTATGGTCACAAGAATTATCTCCCCGGCAGCATAGGCAAGGTATTTTTTCAATTTGCCCGAATCTATAAAACCCCTCCTTATCTTTTTGAATGCAAACATTGATATCTATTTATTGGGCACAACGGTTTGAATAAAGTGCGTTGATGCCGTTTTAGGCAATTATGAACTTTATTTTTTGTTGTAGTCAGTTTTTATCCAATTATCAATGTAATCTGCCATTTCTTCCCATTCTTGTTGAATACATAAAATATGAGTTCTGTCTTTAAATTCTTTAAAATCCACAACACTTCCTGTGTGTTTGTACTTTTTTGCATTTTTCTTATTCAAGCTTGAGGGGATAATATTATCTTTTTCACCTGCAATGATAAGTAAGGGAACGTGTGCTTTTTTGAAGTCAATTTTACCTGCATTTTTTGTGCTTTCTCTTGGAACGTTCCTGCTTTCAGGGACAACAAATTCATCATAGATTTTTTCGGTTTCTTCCATCGTCATGGTATTACAAAATGCATATTGAAACCATTTCACGGACGGTAAACAGGCTTTGCTACCTTTCAACGGATTAATTGTTGCCAGATTACTTTTTAAGAAACTCCATTTAAAAGAAAACACCCCTTTCGGAGGAGCGGGGTCAATAGATACTCCTTTTGCAGCTAAATCTCTATTAACTAAAATTTGAACAATTAACCCGCCAATTGAATGGCCGATTAACATGGGTTTTTCATCTAATTTCGTAATTATATCAGTATAAAAGTTAGCCACCTCGGTCAAAGTAAGATTCCCTAATCCTTCAGGAATATTATTTCTTAATTCGGCAGGTTCCCCTTTATGGAACGGATATTCAGGAACAATACAGTTATAGCCTTTTTTCTCGAAATAAGTTTTCCAACTATCCCAGCTTTTGGCATTCATAAATAATCCATGTATAAATACAATTGTTTTTGAATTCATATTTTCCTCCTTAAATTCATTTGTGAAAGCTTTTGTTGTCAAAGCAATAAAAAGTATCGTAATCAATAAATATTTTAATTTCATTTTTAGCGCTTTTTTATAATTGGCTGCAATGGTCCGTGTAAAAAGCGTTTTAATGCTTTTTACACATTGTTACCAAACGTTTTTATTTCACTTTATAAATTAACTTCATGGTAATGGAGGCAGTCTTTTCTCTAGAGCTAGTATTAAATGTTCCTCCCCAAGAATAATTTTCCTTTGAATTTTGTCCCGTAATTTGAAAGACTCCCATTTTGGCAGACTCAAGTTCTCCAAGTTGTCCTCCTGAAAATTCTGAAATTTTTTCAGCTCTCAACCTGGCATCTTCAGTAGCTTTAGAAATCATTTCAATCTTTAAATCAGCAAGTTTTGTGTAATAGTATCTAGGTGCATCCGAATAGAATTGCACCCCCTGATTTAGTAATTCAGTTATTTCTCTTGAAATTCGTTCAATCTTTTCAACTTTTTTAGATTCAATTTGGATTGATTGCGCCAATTCGTAACCTACAAACTCTTCACCTATATAGTCTCCGTCTGACGAATAAATACGTTTGTTTCTCTCGTTTGTTTTCACAGCACTAAACACTAACTTTTCCTCTTCAATTCCCTTTTTAGTTAAGTATTTCTTTATAATTTCTTTGTTTTTTTCTAAAGTGATATATGCCCGTTTTAAGTCTGCATTCTGAGCTCCAAAGCGACCTTCCCAAACTATCAAGTCAGAAGAAAAATCTGTTTTCCCTAATCCTGTCACTTGAATTTTTCCATCAACCTTATTTCTGTTTACATATGCATTCCCAAGGAATATTGAGGAGGCTATTATTGCAATTCCAAAAATTATTGAACTTGTGTTTTGTTTCATGACTTATTGCTTTTTTATGTTTGGTAACGTATGTACAAACGGCATGCCGTTTGTACACCTTATAGTTTTACCTGCCTAAACTATGAAATATTTTGAGAAATGCTGCACTTCAACCTCACCTAAAATGCCTGCTCACTACAAAACGAACGGGCAACCAAGAGGCAGCTAAACCAATAGTCAGTACGGTGGCGAGTATCATTAAAAAGTCAAGCGGCTGCATTTGCACAGGGTAAAAATCTACAATAACATTATGCAGCCGCACAAACCCAAAAACCTGCTGCCCCCAGCATAACAGTGCGCCCATCAACAAGCCCGTAATTCCGCCCAGCAAGCTAATCAACATGCCTTCCACAAGAAATATGTTTTTTACTGCTGCTTTACTCGCCCCCATACTTTTCAGTATGTTGATGTCTGCCTTTTTGTCGATGATGAGCATAGTGAGCGAACCGATGACGTTAAAAGTGGCAATCACCAAAATAAAAGTGAGAATCAAATATGTGGCCCACTTTTCGGTTTCGTTGGTTTTAAAAATCAACTCGTTTTGCTCGTAGCGGGTTTTCACCTTAAATTTCTCACCTGCAATTGCCGCAATTTGCGCCTTTACCTGCTTTTCATCCGCTCCTTTTTCCAACCCGATTTCAATGGCGCTCACTTCGTTTTCATATTCGAGTAGTTGCTTCGCAAAATCGAAGGGTACGAGCATGTATTTCATGTCAAAATCCTGATTAATCGTAAAAATACCACCGGGCATGATGTGCTTTTTGCTGAAAGCTCCCTGCGGGTTGGTAGGCGAGTACTTGCCTTCCCGTTTTGCTGAAAAAACCTTTATCGGTTCAATGGCATTTTCGATAAACACACCCAGGTTGTTGGCAATGCCATAACCCAAAACAGCATAGTTTATTCCATTTTCTTTCAGCGTCAATTGCCCTTCTACAAGCATTGAGTCAAGTCCGGTCATTTGCACAAACTCCTCTTCTACTCCTTTAACAGTGCACAGACTCTCGTTTTTTCGGTACTTCAAGTAGGCCGTTTCTTCTAGCGTTTTCACGCAGTACTTCACCCCATTAACTTTTTTTATTTCTTCGAGCGAAAGCTCATCAATGGCAAATGTCTTTCCTTCTTTAACAGTTATTTTAATGTCGGGATCGAAGGAATCGTAAAGTGATCGCACCAGTGAATCTACCCCGTTGAAGGCAGAAAGTACTACGATAAGTGCCATCGCTCCCACAGCTACGGCAAAAACCGACACCCCCGAAATGATGTTGATGACATTACGGGTTTTCTTTGAAAATAAGTAGCGTTTAGCTATAAAGAATTCAAAGCTCAAGAATTTACGTTTTAGGTTGGAAAGATATAAAAACACCGAAACTTAGCGCATGCTGAATTGCTACCTTTGCACAAAACGCGACTTATGAACTTTTCCCTCTTGCGCAAAAGCAAAGAAACCATCTTTTTTGTTGTTGACTTGCTAATGGTATTGCTGGTTATTATTAACCTGCTGTGGATTATTTTCGAATGGCACTTCGGATTTAAAATAGCACAGGATTTCTTCATTCGGTTCACTCCTTCGTTTTACGATTTTTACAATGAAGAGCTTCACAAAAATTTTCTTAAATATGACGTTTGGTTTGTTGTCGTTTTTATCGTTGAGCTAATTATTCGATGGGCTGTTGCCATCAAACGAAAGACATATCACAAGTGGTTTTTCTATCCGTTTGTCCACTGGTATGAAGTACTGGGCTGCATACCCCTGGGCACGTTTCGGTTTTTGCGACTCTTCCGCGTTATTTCCATGATTTACCGCTTGCAAAAGCTGGGAGTAATTGACCTGCAAAACACATGGGCGCTGCAGCTTTTTAAAAAATACTATGAAGTTTTAGTTGAGGAAGTTTCTGACCGCGTAGTGGTTAATGTATTGGAAAACGTGCAGGATGAAATTAAACATGGTTCGCCCATTACCGACCGCATGATTTCCGAAGTGGTGCACCCGCACAAAAAAGTGCTGGTAGAATGGATGTCCCACCGGGTGAGGCGTGTAACAGCCCAAAATTATGCCGCACATAAAGATGAAATTCGTCAATACCTCGAACGGTTGGTAAAAGATGCCGTAGCAAAAAACAATGAAATGAAGCAGCTAAAAGGGATTCCATTAGTGGGCAACACGATTACATCTTCTATTGAAACAGCTATTGGCGACATTACGTTTAACGTAATTAACAGTGTCGTTGAGGACCTTGCTTCTGATCACAACAAAGAGGTGATTGAAGAAATTACTGACATTGCTTTTGATGTGGTGCTGCTCGAAGAAGAAGACAAGGATTTGAATCAAATTGCCATTAACATTGCCATAGATTCTATTGAACTGGTCAAAGAGCAAGTTAAAATTCAGCAATGGAAACTGAAGGAGGAACGGGAAAGAGAAAAAAAGAAAAAGGTGAATGCGCTTTAATTCTTTTCGGCTGGTTCTTTCCGTTTTAGACAATCCTTATTTCCCAAGTTTTGTGTCATCATTAATTGACTATCCCGATTATTCTTGGCATATTCCAGATATTCATAAAAAGCGGCCCAAATCGGCCTTTTAAAGCTTGTTGTTCTTCGCGCTGCCAGAAGTGCAAATTACTAACGGGATAAAGATAGCCGAAACGATAAGCAGTGTGTCCCCAGCGTTTTCGGGCAATGAGGTCAACAGAGTAGCGGTATTGCTGTTCTCGTTTGTACACGATTTGCTGTGCTTTTTTTCGCAGAGCTTCGGCTTCCCCGAGAAAAGAAGCTGGATTAAATGTTGTGTTTTTCGTGATTTTATTTTCACGTTTTGAAAGCAGGGAGCCAAGGGTAACTGTTTTGTGCATTGCCCGCAATACTGTGATTTGTATTGCGTCAACAAGCTCGGCAAACAGTTTTTCCTGCTCAGCAGTCAATCTTAGTTTTTCATGATTCAGTTCAGCTAATATTTCTGTTGATTTTTCTGCAAATCCGACTAATTGTTCCGCATCTTTTTTTATGATTTTAATTGCCTGCAAATCCGCTTTTTTGTGCATCCATTTGTAACTACGTTTTGGGCGCGGATGAAACTCGATATTTAATGGCCCTGGCAATTCATCCGTTGGGTTGGCAGCAGTCATGTACCGCATCAACTCTTTATCTTTAAGGTACTTTTGTTGTAAATCCAATAAGTGGCCAAATGATTCTGTTATTTTCTCTGTTTCAAAAATATTATCAAGAAACATGCAGGCAGGAACGGGCTGCTCCTTGCCGTTAAAATTGTGTTGCCAGCTCCACCTGGCGATAC
>NVWW01000136.1 GCA_002746335.1 Flavobacteriales bacterium
CTGCCTTGAACTGAAGCAGCATTTCTGCCATTTTTTGCTCGTATTCCTTGTTGGTTCCTTCTTTCACAAAAACTTTCACCAACGGAATACCAATGCACTCGGCTTGTTTGTCGAGCAATTCTTCCCGCACGCCATGCATTGAAATCCTTTTGAAGTTTTCGTTGAGCGTGGTAAGCAAATATTTCACCTCATATTCGCCCGATTGCAAAACGCGAAAAAGTGTAAGAGCGGAGTCCTTCCCTCCGCTCCAACACATTACAGCTTTTTCTTTTCCCGCAGTTAAATCAGGCAACAGGTTGCCGCTTTAATACAGAAAATTTATACTGAGCCAGCTCAAAACTGCCAAACAACAGTGCAGAATAAAAAAGCGTTCCCAAAAGGAAGTTTTTCAGGAAAGGCAAAGCCAGTGCATAGCATTTGATAAATCCGCTCACATCTTTTGTGAACGGTAACCCAGTGGTAACGTCAATACCGCCCAGCCACACGCCAAAGTCGGTAATGAGCCAATGCGCCAGCGATGCGGAAACCGCTCCAAGCAATACATTTTTTACATTCACTTTTTTGATGAGTCGGTTGCCGAAAAGCACAATGAGCAGAAAAACCCCGTAAACCACATACCAGCCCTTGTATAAAAAAGCCCCGTATTCTCCACCATAAACCATTTGCTGGATAATCACATCGCTGGCCAATAGCGCCAATAGCGGGACAAGCAACGCCTTCCAGTTTTTAGTAAAATAAGCTCCACCGAACAAAGCCATGGCTCCAATGGGCGTGAAATTGGCAAACTCTTCCCCGCTTTTTACTACCACAACTCGTAGAAAAGCCAATGCCGCTACAAAAGCAACCAGTGTCCAAAACCTCGGATTGAATGTTGATTTACTCCCTTCACTCTTGTAGGCGCTCGGGCCGGTCGTGAATACTTCTTGTTTCATTTTAATTTGAATTAAGCAAATTTAACTTTAATTTTTGATTATTTTCTGAACAGAACTGCTGCTGTCATTACCAACCTCTATAAAATAAATTCCTTCAGGAAGCTCGGAAACGTCAATTTGAGTTGTGAGATGTGAGATGCGAGAAGTGAGAATTACCTCACCCAAAACGTTGTAAACCTTTAACTTCGCATTCTGAATTCTGAATTCTGAATTCTGAATTTTCAATTCAACAAAATTATTTGCAGGATTCGGATAAATCTCAAAGTTCAAATTAGAAACTTCAACCTCATCTACACCCGTACTTGTTCTTACATCCAATGCCAAATTGCCAGGTGAAACACCTACTGCAAACGAATCCGTTACCGTGCCGTCATACTGGATGATGTAAGTGGTTCCGTAAGAAACATAATCTGTAACTGTGGTGTAAAGTTGATTGTTGATGCCATCGTCAACCAAGCCATAAGGAAATGGTGCATTGTCCAATGTGTCAAAAATGTTCATCGTGTTGATGTCAAAACGGGCAAGCTTATTCACAGCATATTCTCCATAGTAAACATAATTGGCGGCAAAAGCCGAAGAGCCGCAACTCGAGCCGCCTGCCACATTGATAGTCATCACGCTATCATTACTCGGGTCGTAAACCGAAATGGAACTTCCGTCAAAGTTCTTGTTATTGAGCGTGTAAACCTTGCCGTTGTGTACCATCACGTTTTCAGGATTGATGCCGTTGGTATCGAGATTGACCTCTGAATAAGTTTGATTGCTCAAATCCACTTCGCCCAAAAGCCCAACATAATTGCCCCAGTCAAAGCTGTTGTTCACGGCAATGTAGGCGGTGTTCCCGTCAACGGCAATGGCATCGCAGGAATACATGGGGCCGTTGAGCGTGTCCAATTCAAAAGCCAGCGACAAGTCCGACTTGTTGTAGGCCTGTACATAAGCATTGAATTTTATGAACTCACCACGTGTTACCAGCACCTTATCATTCCAAAAAGCAATCTTTCGGATGCCCGGAACAGCAACCGAATTGGTTTCCTGATATGTGTTTTTGTCAAAAGCGTAGAGCATCTCATCCCCTGCAACATAAATGTGGCTGTCGTCAATTTCCACATCCGAACCGAATCTTATGCCATCAAGCGTATCCACCACCATATAATTTTGATTAGAGGGGTTATAAACGCCCAGCGTTACAGGTGTTATTTGTACCTGGTTAGTGTAGTCGTACTGGCCTTCGTTGAGCACAACTACCTGGTGCACATACTGGTTTTGCGCCTGCAAAGCGGTTACAGCAAGCATTGCTGCCGCGAAAAAGTAATTTTTTTTCATGGTATTATGTATTAAATTAGGTTAGTGGGAAAAACAGGAGGGCGAATGTTTATTGAACATTTGAGCCAGCCTATGTGAAGGAATAAATCCCGCGTTTATTCACCTTTCACCTTTCTCCCGAAAGTAAAGATTGTTTCACGCTTTGGCAGGTCTTCTGGCTTGCTCCGCTTTTGATGGCCTTCCCATCCCTACAAATTGGGACAGTGGCAAGAGGTTATCAAAAGTTAATCCAATTAAGGATCTAAAAGAGCTTACAGCTACGGGGATAGCCCCCGATTTTCACGGGGTTCCCTTTTCACTCCGATAAATCGGAGACCAAAGCCGTGGCAAATGTAGAAAAAATTGAGATACGGGTTTTCAAACTCTTACCCAAAAAATACAAATAATAGCAATAAATTTACTGTAGGAAGGATTTAGGATGGACCCTTATTGCACAACAAATTTTCCTCTTCCGGTTATTTCTTTGCCCTCTTCCCTGCTGCTTATTTCATAGAAATAAATGCCCATTGGCTGGCTGGAAATATCAATCCTCATGCTTGCCTGATGCTTGACACCTGTTTCATAAACCCGTTCACCAAGCACATTGTAAATTGTTACACTGAGTGTAGTTGAAGCATCTATTCCTTTGTATCGTAATTCAAATTTTCCGTTGTTGGGATTTGGGTATACACTAACCAATGGTTTTTCACCATTATCCTCCTCTCCTATTCCCACGGCAGTGGTCACTACGGCTGAACCAACAACCGTGCACCCGCCCAAATCAGTAACCGTAACTGAATAGGTTCCCGCACCTAACGCAGTTGCAGTGGCTGTGGTTTGACTCATAGCGGCAGTATCCCACAAATAAGTATAAGGGGCCATACCTCCGCTTGCAGTGAACGTAGCTGAACCGTCATTGCTGCCCGCACTTGTTTCGTCCGTGCTGGAAACAGTAGCTGAGAGCGTACTGCAATTGATATCGGTTTTGGTGTAGTGCATATAGGTTACGAACATTTCATCCTCATTGGTCAGCCCGAAGCCCACCGAATCAGGCCCGCTGTTGTTGAAAATGGCATCGTGGATGAATCCATTGTCCCGCATGTTTACAGACATCATCGGGTCAAACTCGCGCACAGCAGGATGCTCCCAATCAAAATACCCTTGATTAAACGTATAATCAGTATCGAAAAAACCCTCATACACTTGCTGGCCTTTGGTGCCATCAGTATTGCGCAGCCAAACATCAAAATCAACGCCTAAACTGTGCGTATGTGATTGCAACACCCAGATGTTCCATACCTGGTCTGAATCTGGATAGAATTGATTAATGGTGAAGGTAGTGTCTTGTCCGTTATTGAAAATGAAAAGTGCAGCAGGGTTGTTATCACCATAATACACGGGCAACGAGAGCATTTTTTCGGTGGCGGTATCGGGTGGGTTGGTGTAAATGTTGATGTATATCTCAGCCGCCAGAATGGAATCGGGACTGTAATTCAACAAGTGGTAATTAAAATCGAGCACCGAGTTTTCTTGCCAGTCAAAGGCGGTACCTTGCGGCAATTCGATGTTCCGCGAATACTGCCATTGGGCAATGACTTCGGCATTGTAAAACAAACCCGAAGCAATCAAAATACCATCTACTAATCGCAACCCTTCGGTGAAAAAGGCATTAGTGTCAGCATTCGGATAGTATTTGTAAAGAGCAAAATGGTGTGACTGGCCATTCATTTGCACGTCCATCCTATCCACTTCAACGGCTTGGGTGTTTCGTATTTCGTGTTTCTTAAAATACTCTCTTTCAGTGGATGGCGGAAGAAAAATCGGGCCGATGTGAACCTGGAACCCAAGCGATGTGTCGGGTTTTGGTGGTGGATTAATCTGAACTATTCCCTGTCCGTTGTAAAAATCAATGAGTAATTGCTCTTCCACAACTTCCCCTGTATCGGGTGCACCGAAGAGCACCCACTGGCGAATCAATTCTGTCTCATAATTAACCAAAGACGGTGAAGGCGCCCAATGCACCGTGTCGGCCTCACCTGAAGTAACACCATTATCAGGGTCCAACCCGTTATTGCACAACCTCAAAAGATAGCTGCGATGCGGATAGCCCGGATCAATCAGTTTGTCACCCTTGCCCAGCGCTACCGAATTAACAGGATTTTGGTCAACGATATTGGCGTAAACCACTGAAGCGCTGTCGCTCAAATCCAGTGAGCCGGCAGGCGTTGTCCCGCTGTGGCAACTCATGCATTTTGCCTGAAAAATACTGTAAACTTTGTCATAAGTGCTTTGTTGGGCAAAAACAACTGTGCCTTGTGCAATTAAAATCAACATAAGTAACGCCCTGCATGGCATCAATAGCTTTTTAAAGTTCATTTTGATGGTGTTTTAGTAGGGTAAAAGTAGGCATATTTTTATGTCTGGAAAAACATTTATACTTTCGAAAGCCATTTCACTGATTAATAACAATTTCCAAATAATCAAAATGATGAAAAAACTACTTCTGTTGTCCGCCTTTTTTGCATTTTTTGTTGCGGCTTTAACCGCACAAAACGCCATCCCCAATGCGGGGTTTGAAAACTGGGTCAGTCCACAAGGCAGCTACGAAGACCCTGTCGACTGGGGAACCATCAACCAACAGACCTCTATTTTAGGCATAGAAACCGTAAAAAAATCAACCGATATGCACAGCGGTAGTTTTGCCATCAAGTTAGAAACATTTTTTATTGGTTTCCCGGTTAACCAAACCGCCCCGGGCATTGCGGCCACCGGCACCATCAATCAAAACACCCAAGCGGTTGATGGCGGTATTGCCTACAACCTCAGGCCAGACAGCTTGACGGGCTGGTACAAGTATGCTCCCTCCGGAAACGATACCGGCTCAGTGGAAATCACGCTGAGCAAATGGAACACCTCCACCAACCAACGCGATAAAATCGGCTTGGCAAAGTTCATTCAAACCGCTAATATTGGGACTTACACTTACTTTAAAGAAGCCATCGCTTATACTTCTTCTGATAATCCCGATACAGCAGTAGTGATTATATTGTGCAGTTCCAGCAGTGACCCACAAACCGGCAGCGTCATGTTCGTGGATGATTTGGGATTGGTTATTCCACCAGTACTCACTGCCACAGCTACAGTTACAGACGCAATTTGCAACGGGAGTTGCGATGGCTCTGCAATAGCTTCTGCAAACAATGGTACCAGTCCTTTTACCTATTCATGGAGTAATGGACAAACCGGTTCAATAGCTACGGGGCTTTGTGCAGGCACTTATTCTGTAACGGTTACAGATGTAAGCGGAACTACTGCAACTGCTACGGTTATAGTCAACGAACCAATAGCACTTGCAGTGTCTGTTTCTTCTACAGATGAGACGTCTTCAGGAGCGAATGATGGTACGGCAACAGCTACCGGAAGCGGAGCAACTTCTCCATATAGTTATAGTTGGAGTAACGGTGCAACCACATCAACGATTTCCGGGCTTGCACCAAACACTTACAATGTAACCGTAACAGATACTAACGGGTGTACTTCCACCGGTTCGGCAGTGGTCAATGCTGCTGGCTGTGCTTTATCAACAACTACATCAACGACAGACGTGAGCTGCAATGGCGGCTCAGACGGTTCAGCCGTTGCCACGACAATAGGAGGATCATCTTATACCTACAATTGGTCTGACGGGCAAACAACGCAAACTGCAACAGGATTGGCAGCAGGTACATATAGCGTAACGGTAACAGAAGTGTTTGATGGCTGCACTGATATTGTTTCCATAACGGTAAATGAGCCAACCGCACTTTCATTGAGCATTTCTTCTTCAGATGAAACAGCTCCGGGAGCAAATGACGGCTCGGCTACTGTTACCGCAAGTGGAGGGACATCGTCTTATAGTTATAGTTGGAACAATGGAGCGACCACATCAACAATTTCCGGGCTGGCTCCCGGGACCTATACCGTAACCGTTACCGATGCAGCAAGTTGTACAGACACAGCTTCTGTAACGGTAGGCACAGTTGGCTGCACATTTACCGTAGCCGCAACCTCAACAGATGCTACGTGCAACGGAGGCATTGATGGCAGTGTTGATATAACTCCTGCCGGAACATCACCATACACTTATAGCTGGTCGAATGGAGCTACTATAGGTGATTTGGCGGGGGTAGGTGCGGGCACTTATAATGTCACGGTAGCCGATGCTGCCGGTTGTACCGGTACTGCTTCTGCAATCGTATCAGAACCTACTGCTGTTACGGTAACTACCTCAAGCACCGATGAAACTACATCGGGCGCGAATGACGGAACAGCTACGGCCACAGGTTCAGGGGGAACGTCTCCGTATACCTACACTTGGAGTAATAGCGCAACAACACAAACCATTTCGGGACTTTCTCCCGGTATTTATATGGTTACCGTAACGGATGCCAACGGCTGTACAGGAAACGGAGTGGCTGTGGTAAATCTTGCGGGATGTACCTTAACGGTTACCGCTTCAAGCACCGATGAAACAGTAGCAGGGGCAAATGACGGCACGGCTACAGCTACAGCAGCAAACGGCACAACTCCTTATTCCTATGATTGGATAGGGGTTGACACCACCCAAACGATTACCGGCCTTGCTCCAGGTGTATACAACGTTGTGGTAACTGATGCAGCCGGCTGTTTGTCCACGGCATCTGTAACCATCAACGCAGGGGCTGTGGGAATTGAGGAAAGCACTGATAACACGGCATTTTCCATCTATCCCAATCCCGCTTCGAGCGAGTTGTTTATTGCATCTTCAATACATACAGCCAAGCTTTTGATTTTTGACATGACCGGGAAAAACCTCAATGAAATTGCAATTAACGAAGGCATCAACAAATTAAATGTTTCGGCCTATTCAAAAGGGATGTACGTTTATGCATTGGTTGATGCTGATAAGAACATCCTTCAAATGGGTAAATTTATCATAAGTCGATAGTTAAGATTTGTAGATTATGCTGGTAAAGAAAGCATTATTTGTAATTGCCGCATCTTTATCGTTATATACATCTGCTACTGCACAAAATACTATCCCCAATCCGGGATTTGAAAATTGGGTGAATCAGGGAACCTACGAAGACCCGCAGGATTGGGCTACCCTTAATCAGGAAACTTCGCTTCTGGGCATAAGCACGGTTACCAAAGCCACCGGAACGGATGCGCACAGCGGCACCTCTGCTATTCGACTGGAAACAAAATCCGTTGCCGGTCAAATTGTTCCAGGCACTGCAATAACAGGTGTCTTCAACCCCCTCTCTCTTGAAATTAATGGTGGTTTTTCCTGCAACGTGCGGCCTGTGAGCTTGTCAGGCTGGTACAAGTATTCGCCTGCCGGACTCGATGGCGGCTCGGTGGAAGTGATATTGAGCAAATGGAACCCTGCCACCTTTTTGCGCGAACCTATTGGTAGCGGTATTTTTATTGAACCAATTGCGGTAAATACCTACGCTTATTTCACGGCAACCATCAATTATGTATCAAGTGAATTGCCCGATACGGCCGTCATCATTTTACTGTCAAGTGCCTACAACACACCCATCCCCGGCAGCATCTTGTTTGTTGACGACCTTGTTTTTGATTTGCCATCGGGAATAAGCACGCCTGCCCATTCTTATGAAATCAGCATCTATCCAAATCCGAATTACGGTACATTTTCCATCGAAATTCCATCTCAATACTCAGTACTCAATACTCAAATCTGTATTTACAATATGCTTGGCGAGCAGGTTCAGCACTCACTTATTCGCTCATCTGCCAATTTGCTCATTAACTTAACAGCCCAACCAAGCGGAGTTTATTTTGTGAGTATTGAAACAGCAGATGCGGTTAAAATGCAGAAGTTAATCGTCAGGTGAAGTAAGTAAAGTGGTTCAGAGTTTATCCAACAACGAATTAGCAATACATATTTTATTGAATCATTAATTTGCCGATGGCTACTTTCTGCCCTTCATTTTGGAGTTGAAAGAAATACAATCCACTGGCTAAGCTTTTTCTTTCAATTTTTATTTGCCCGGCCGAAATATCGGTTATGCTGCGCACTATGTGCCCCATCACATCAAAAATGATTAAATCGTGTTTTGCTTCGGTTGAATTTTCAAATTTTATGATTGTATGATTATTAAAGGGATTTGGATACACGCTCACCTTATATTCAGAAGAATTATCTTTTATTCCAACAATTGAGATGCTATAACAAGAAGACGTATCCGTGCAACCGTTTTGTATCACTTCTACTGCATAAAGACCGCTTGAATCTGCTGTAAAGATTTGGTTTGTTTCACCCGAAATGGACTGATTAGCATTGCAATCTATCCATTGGTAGTTTGCTCCAGTTACATTTGCGGTCAATGTACTGCCCGAAACACTCACTGAGGTGTCAACAGTAGTTACTGTCAAATTAGTTGTAATCACACTGTCACAGCCGTTAGAAGTGCTTAAACTATCGTAATAAGTTCCACTTGTTGTCTGGTAGGTTCCACCCAGCATGACACTATCGCCCTGACAAA